>DASTDQ010000027.1:0-2163 GCA_035710305.1 Vicinamibacterales bacterium
GCCGTTGGTCTGCGTGCGCAGACGTCTCAGCCCAGGCCCTACAAAGTCGTCTTCGATTTGACCAGTCCCGATCCGATCGATCAGCAGGCGGTCCTCCGATGGATCACCGAGATCAAGGCGATCAACCCAGGGATCGAAGCCGAGGTCGTGATGTACGGACGCGGTCTGGACCTCGTCGTCGCGGGCAAGACGACGCGGGCGGCTGATGTCGCCAGGGCCATCAGCGATCTGAAGGCAGACTTCAGGGTCTGCGCGATCGCGATGAAGAACCAACAGCTCGACAAGAGCCAGCTGCTTCCAAATGTACAGATCGTGCCCGATGGCATCGAGGAAATCGTCGCCAGGCAGCGCGACGGGTGGGGCTACATCAAGGTCGGACACTGACGATCGGCCGACCCGCAACGAATGCCAGCGCTCCTCCGTCTAACGGCGCATGAGCGCTCTGATCCGCGACGTGACATATGCCCTCCGCTCGCTCCGTTCGGCACGAGTTTTCGCGGCGACCGCCGTCCTGACACTGGCGCTGGGGATTGGCGGAACGACGGCCATCTTTACGCTCATGCACGCCGTGATGCTGAAGTCGCTCCCGGTGTCCGATCCGTCACGCCTGTATCGAATCGGCGACGGGGACAACTGTTGCATCCAGGGAAGCCCACAGGATCGCTGGGGCTTCTACTCGTTTCCGCTGTTCGAATACCTCAAGGCAGAGACACCGCAATTCGAGGACATCACGGCCTTCCAGACGTTTGTGGGACGCATGAGCGTTCGTCGTCAGGGAGTGGCCGAGGCGCCGCGGCCGCTGCGAACGATGTATGCCACGGGCAGTTACTTCAAGACGCTGGGCGTGGGCGCGTTCGCCGGGCGTGTCTTCACCGCGGACGACGACGGCGCCGCCGCGCCCCCCGTGGCGGTGATGGCGTACCACGTCTGGCAGGGGCTCTACGGAGGCGACCCTGCGGTGGTGGGTTCCACGCTCATGATCGAAGGACAGGCGTTCACGGTGTCCGGCATCGCGCCTCCCGGGTTCTTTGGCGAGACCCTGCGCCCCGACCCGCCGGATCTCTGGCTTCCGCTGCAGCACGAACCACTCATCAACGCTGAGACATCGCTGTTACGCCAGCCAGCCTCGGCATGGCTGCGTGTGATCGGGCGGCTGCGTGCGGACGCGACGGTGGACGGCATGGGGCCGCGGCTCACCCTGTTGCTCCATCGGTGGATGCGGAGTGAGGCCGGATACCCCGCGAACTGGATGGCTGAAATCGAGCGGAGGATGCCGGAGCAGGTCATCACCGTGGTACCTGCCGGTGCGGGCGTCGGCCTGATGAAGGAGCAGTACGGGCGCAGCCTGCGTATTCTGCTGGTGGTGTGCGCGATGGTGCTGTTCATCGCGTGCGCGAACGTCGCCAATCTGCTGCTGGCGCGCGCGGTGGCGCGGCGTGGCCAGATCGCCGTGCGTCTGGCTCTTGGTGCATCGCGCCGGCAGATCGTCGTCGAAGCGCTGATCGAAAGCGTGCTCCTCGCCGTTGGCGGGGCGGTGGTCGGACTCGTCGTGGCGATCGCGGCCGCTCGATTGCTGCTCGCCCTCGCGTTCGCCGGCGCGACGATGCTGCCGATCGACGTCATGCCTTCTCCGCTGGTGCTGGCGTTTGCCGCTGGCCTGGCACTCGTCACCGGCGTGCTCTTCGGCGCCGCGCCGGCATGGTTTGCGACGCGCACCGCTCCGATCGAGGCGCTTCGCGCGACGGGACGATCGACCACAGATGGCGGGTCGCTCACGCGGGCGACGCTGCTGGTCGTTCAGGCGACTCTCTCGGTGGTCCTCGTCGCCGGATCGACGATGCTCGGCCGCAGCCTGGGCAACCTCGAAGGGCAGGATTTCGGCTTCGATGCCGGCGGCCGCGTGATCGTGGGGGTCGGCCGCCCGTCGGCCAGCGTCACCGGAGATCGTCTCACCGCGTTGTACCGCGACGTGGAGGCGCGACTCGCTCGCATTCCCGGCGTGCGAGCCGCCGGCTTGGCGCTCTACAACCCGCTCACCAACAACTGGGGCGAAGGCGTGCTCGTCGCGGGCAAGGCCCCGCCGGCGCCAGGCGCGGACATCGGCGCCTCGTGGGATCGCGTCAGCACCCGCTACCTGCAGGACCTGGGCGTGAAGCTCGTTCG
>DASTDQ010000028.1:0-5501 GCA_035710305.1 Vicinamibacterales bacterium
GCCAGACATTCTGACGGCCCGAGGGGATGCGGTGACCGTCTATCTCGGCGATGGGCGAGGTAATTTCGCCCAGGCCGCGGGTTCTCCGTTCCCGGCCGGAATGAACCCCAGCGACTTCGCGCTGGGAGATTTCAATGAAGACGGCCGGTTGGATGTCGCCATTCCCAATCACGAAACGGACTACTCCACGCTGCTGTTAGGAGATGGCCGTGGGGCGTTGGCCCCCGCGTCACCGCCCCGGATTTCCGTCCCGAGTCTTCCACACCCTCACGGCATGGCTGCGGGAGACTTCAACGGAGACAGGCACCTCGACCTGGCCGTGGAGAGTTGGGAAGAGAACGCCGTGCTGGTTCTGCACGGGAACGGAAAGGCCGGTTTTGCCGGAAGACCCGCGCGACTCGCTGTCGGTTCGAAGCCTTATTGGAAGCTGCGAGCTGGCGATCTGAACAACGATGGCAAGGACGACCTGGTCACGACCAACACGGATGGCAGCAGCGTCTCGGTACTCTGCTCGGATCGTAGCAATGCGTTGCAGCAGGCGAAGCCACTTGCTGTCTCGAGGTCACCATTTGCCGTTGCGATCGGCGATGTCAACGGCGACCGCTTCCCCGACCTGGCCGTTGCTCACCGATGGGGAGGCGTCGACCCAAAAATCGATGCTGTAACAGTGCTGACCGGGCGTGGCGATTGTGATTTCGCTCCTAACCCGGAATCGCCGCTGAAAGCCGGAACGTCGCCCACTGCGATTGCCGTTGGCGACTTCGACGGAGATAGCATTGGCGACGTCGTCGTTGCAAACTTTGGGAGCGACAACGTGACGGTGTTCCTTGGAGGCCGCTCGGGATTGCGTCCGGCGAGGGGATCTCCATTTGCCGTAGGCAAAGGACCAGTCGGGATCGCTGTCGGAGATTTGAATGGAGACCGAAAGGCGGACATCGTCACCGGTAACGGCGGCAGCGGAGACGCCACGGTGGTGATAAGCCCCTGAGAATGTGATCACGGTCCGGCTGAAGCCGGACATTACGTGCGATTACTCTTGTCAACAGACGTCATGCAGCAACAGCAGGCACGCACACCGCCGCTCGGCGTGATCTTCGACACCTCGCTCGACGGCGAGATCGATCAGATCCTCGCGATCGCGATGCTCTTCGGCTTCGAGGGCGCGCGGCAGATCCGTGTGCCTGCGCTCAGCACCAGCCGCTTCAACCTGCGCACGGCGCGATTTCTCGATCTCATCGCGCGCTTCTTCGGCGGCGAGCAGGCCGGCGACTTCGTCGTCAACAGGAATCCGCTGCCGATCGGGATGTCGGCGGTCGGCAAGCAGACGACCGACGTGTCGCCGATGCTGAACGCCGTGCTCCTCAAGAACGACACGGCCGGCAAGCCTGTCTACGTCCGCACGCTGCCGGACCTGAACGACACCGCCGATCCGGTGGCGCTCATCCGCAACGCACTCAGCGCCCAGGTCGATCAGAACGCAGCCGTGATCCTCTCAGGCCCGCCGATCAATCTCCTGTCGGTCGTCGCGCGGTCCGACGGACGTGACTGGGTGACGAAGAAGGCGAGGACGCTCGTCGTCGCCGGCGGACGCTTCGACGACGGGCCCGCCGATCGCGTCCTGCGGTCGGATGTGGCGGGCTTCCGGAAGCTGCTGGCTGAATGGCCGTCGCGGATCGTGTTGGCGGGCACGGAGTTGAACGGCGTACTGCCCTTTCCCGGAAAGGTCCTCGCGGGCGGCATCGCGTGGACCCCGAACCATCCTGTCGTTGACGCCTACAGGGCGCTCACGCCCGCTCCCGTCGAGGTGCCCTCGCGTGCGCTTGCCGCCGTCCTGCACGCCGTGACGCCGGGGGATTACTTTCAGCTGTCCGAACCCGGTACTATCAGCGTCATGGACGACGGCCGGACGAGATTCACGGCGTCGCCGTCGGGCCGGCATCACTATCTGATCGCCAGGCCGGATCAGAAGGAGCGCGTGCTCGACACCTACGTGAAGATGGTGACGGCGCAGCCCCCGCCCCGCCCCGGGCGCGGCGGGCCGAGGCCCGCGGCAGGCCTTGGCGGCGCCGCAATCACGCTTCTTGGCGCTGCTCTGGCCGGCCTCGTGCTGGCACAGTCGGCGCGCATCAGCGGACAGGCCGACGAGTTCGACAGCGCGGTGCGGCCCGTTCTCACGGGAACGTGCGCCGCCTGTCACAACGCGCAGCTCGCCTCTGGCGGGATGAGCGTCGCGGAGCTCACCTCACCGGAGTCGCTCGCGAGTCGGCGCGACGCGTGGGAGAAGATCCTGCAGCGCCTTCGCGCGGGCGACATGCCCCCGGCCGGCGTCGCGCGGCCCGCCCCGGCGCAGCTTGCCGCGATGACGGGCTACATCGAGCGCGCCTTCGAGCGCGCCGACGCGGCCGAGAAGCCCGATCCCGGCCGCCTGACGGCTCATCGCCTGAACCGCAACGAATACACCAACACGATCCGGGATCTGCTCGGCGTCCGCTTCCGCGCGGAGAAGTACTTCCCCGCGGACGACTCGGGCGACGGGTTCGACAACATGGCGGACGTGCTCACGGTCTCGCCGCTCCTGATGGAGCGGTATCTCGCCGCCGCCGAGCGCATCGCCGCGTGGGCGATCTCCACCGAGATCCCGGGAAAGCCGATCGAGGCCGATTACCGCGCGCGCGACCGCAAGATCCGGCGCATCGACCGCAGCACGATCGAGGCCGAGCACCGCGTCGAGTTCGCCGGCGAATACGTCGTCCGCTTCGGCCTGCCCGGCGAGCGCCCGCCGGTTGACGGCCGCGACGCCGCGCCGGTGACGCTCGGCTTCTGGATGAACGGCGCCGAGCTCGCCACCAAGGTCGTCCAGACGAAGCCGTCAGGCCTCGTCTACTTCGATCCGTACTCCGAGGAAGAGATCAGGCTGCACTTGCCGGAAGGCGATCACGTCTTCCGCGCCGGGTTCATCGGCGACGACTTCGTCAAGACCCTTCCAAACGACGCCGCCTACGACCGCCGGAAGAACAAGTTCCTGGACTCGATCGTCTTCGTCGGCCCGTTTCCGTCCACGGTTGAGAAAGAGAGCCGGAAGAAGATCCTCACCTGCGATCCCGCGTCGGGCCGCGCGTGCATCGAGCGGATCGTGACCGACCTTGCGCGCCGCGCGTACCGACGGCCGCCCACGCGCGGCGAGGTGGATCGCCTGCTGCGCTTCGTGGACGTGGCACGGAAGGATGGCGGGTCGGCGGAGCGGGGCGTGCAGCTGGCAGTTCAGGCGCTGCTCGTGTCGCCCAACTTCCTGTTCCGCATCGAGCGCGACCCCGACCCGCGCAACCCCGCGCTCGTGCACGAGGTCTCGCCCTTCGAGCTCGCTTCGCGCGTCAGCTACTTCCTCTGGAGCTCGATGCCGGACGACGAACTGCTCGCGCTCGCCGGGTCGGGCCGGCTTCGCGACGCGAAGGTGCTCGAGGCGCAGGTCGATCGGATGCTCGCCGATCCGCGCGCGTCTGCCTTCGCGGAGAACTTCGCGGGGCAGTGGCTCGAGACGCGCAACCTCGACGTCGTCACGCCCGATCCCGACGCGTTCAAAGAATGGAACCCGGAGCTGCGCGAGGCGATGAAGCTCGAAACGACGATGTTCTTCGAGCACCTGCTGCGGGAGAACCGCCCGATCAGCGATTTCCTGAATGCGGACTACACGTTCCTCAACGAGCGTCTCGCGGCGCATTACGGCATCGCCGGCGTGACCGGTCCCGCGTTCCGCCGCGTGGCGCTCACGACCGATCGCCGGGGCGGTGTCCTGAGCCAGGCCGGCGTGCTGACGGTGTCGAGCTATCCCACGCGCACCTCGGCCGTGATTCGCGGCCGGTATGTCCTGCAGAACATCCTCGGGATGCCCCCGGCGCCGCCGCCGCCGGACGTGCCGCTGCTGAGCGAATCGGCCGGCGACGGGACGCGCTCGATGCGCGAACAGCTCGAGGTGCACCGCACGAACCCGACGTGCGCCGCCTGTCACCGCAACATGGACGCGCTCGGCTTCGGCCTGGAGAACTACGACGCCATCGGCCGCTGGCGCGACCTGGACGGCAAGTTTCCCGTGGACGCCAGCGGCACGCTTCCCGACGGCCGGCGGTTCCAGACGGCGGGTGAAATGCGGGCGCTTCTGGTCTCGCAATTGCCGCAGTTCTCGCGTACCCTGACCTCGAAGATGATGACCTATGCCCTCCGGCGCGGGCTCGAGCCGTACGACCGGCGGACGGTGGAGTCGGTCAGCCGCGCGGTCGCGGCCGACGGCTACCGGCTGCGAACGATGGTCCATCAGATCGTCAGGAGCCTGCCGTTCCAGGCGCGGCGCGGCGAGGACGTGAAAGGGCCGCGGTGATGTTCATCACGCGTCAGGCCCTTCCTCGGCGTACCTTCCTCCGCGGCCTCGGCGCGACGGTCGCGCTGCCCTTCCTGGACGCCATGACGCCCGCACTCGCTCGCGCGCAGTCGCGGAAGGCGCCGGTCCGCATGGCGTTCGTCTACGTGCCGAACGGCATCGACATGCGGCACTGGAACCCGTCGTACGAGGGACCGCTCGCGGAGCTGCCGCAGACGTTGGCACCACTCACGCCGCTGAAGAACGACATCCTCCTGCTCGGCAACCTCACGCACAACACGGGGCGCGCGCTCCTCGACGGTCCCGGCGACCACGGCCGCTGCTGCGGGTCGTACCTCACCGGCGTGCAGGTGAAGAAGACCGTGACCGACATCAAGGCGAGCGTCTCCTGCGACCAGCTCGTCGCGAATCAGATCGGCAACCAGACGCGATTCGCCTCGCTCGAAGTCGGCCTCGAGGACGCGCGGCAGGCGGGCGACTGCGACTCGGGCTACTCGTGCGCCTACACGAACAACCTGGCCTGGCGAAGCGAGACGCAGCCGCTGCCCCCGATTCTCAATCCGCGCGCGCTCTTCGAGCGGCTGTTCGGCGACGGCGCCGAGCTCACGCCGGAAGCGCGTGCCCGGCGGCAGCTCCACCGCAGGAGCATCCTCGACTTCGTCGTCGAGGACACGCGCGCGCTGCGCGGCGATCTCGGCCCCACCGATCAGCGGAAGCTCGACGAATACCTCGGCTCGATCCGCCAGATCGAGGAGCAGCTGAAGCGGGCCGAGCAGCAGACCTTCGTCGATCCCGGCATGGAGAAGCCCTACGGCATCCCGAGCGACTTCGCCGAGCACTTCAAGCTGATGACCGACATGATCACAGTGGCGTTCCAGGCGGACCTGACGCGCGTGGTCACCTTCCTCGTCACGCGCGAGGGCACCTCGCGCGCCTATCGCGAAATCGGCATCCCCGACGGACACCACCCGCTCACGCACCACCGGAACATCGTCGAGCAGATGGACAAGGTCGCGCAGATCAACCGGTATCACGTCGAGCAGTTCGGAAAGTGGATCGCCACGCTCAAAGCGGCGGAGGATGGCGAGCGCTCGGTGCTCGACAACTCGATGATCGTGTACGGCGCCGG
>DASTDQ010000029.1:0-4770 GCA_035710305.1 Vicinamibacterales bacterium
GAAGGGCTATCGCCTGGTGGGGTGCAACATCACCGGGACCAACGCCTTCTTCGTGCGCCAGGACCTGATCGGCAGCCGGTTCCCATACGAGCTGACAGCCGAGCACGTGTACCAGCCGCCGCGCTACGACCTGACCTACGATTGCTTCGCGCGCGTCGGCCACAAGACGGCGACGGGTGTATATCTGGACGTGTAACTCAAAACTCAAAAACTCAAAACTGAAATCACGATGAAGCCCTCCGAGCGATCGTTACTGATCGCGGCACTCCTCCTGTTGACCACTGTTCCTGCCCCGGCCGCAGGGGCAACGCTCGCGCAGGGCGCGCAGCCTTCGGACGAGTTCGCCTCACTCGAACGTGAGGTCGCGCCGCATTCCGGTGTGCCCTGCCCTGCCGAGAGCGCCTACTCGCTCGCCCGCCCCGACTCGGGAGGCGGGCCGACCGTGGTCGGAATCGGCGTCTTCTTTCAGGACGTCGCGGCGCTCAGCGACATCGACCAGACGATGGACACCGACGTGTATTTCGTCGTGCGCTGGCGGGATCCCAGGCTGGCCGATGCGGCCCGCACCGCCGGATCGGCGGAGTGCCCGGTGCCGACCGGCAAGCTCTGGATGCCGGCTCTCGAACCGGAGAACCTGCGCGGCCGGCAATCGTTCTACCCCGACCGATTTCTCGTGGACGAGCGGGGCGTCGTCACCGTAGGACGCCGCATCTGGGCGAAGGTCTCCTACCCGCTCGACTTCCGCGACTTCCCGCTCGACGCTCACCAGTGGACGTTGACGCTGTGGCCGGTCCTGTCGAAATCCGACGAGGTGGTGTTCCATCCGATCCAGCGCATGACGGGCATCGCCGATCGCTTGTCGATACAGGGCTGGCGGGTCGGGACACCCCAGGCGCGGGCGAGTACGGCGGCTCGAAACAGCAGGGCCGGCACCTATGCCCGTTTCGACGTCGTGCTCGACGTCGAGCGCGACTGGATCTACTACGCCTGGAAGCTCGGCTTGCCTCTCACGCTGATCGTGTTCATGGCCTACGGCGTGTACTTCATCCCGGCCGCCGCCGTGCCGCAGCAGATCGGCCTCGGCATGACGGCCATGCTGACCTTGATTGCGTACATGCTCACGCTGGGCAACGCGCTTCCGCGCATCTCGTACCTGACGCGCGCGGACTGGTTCTTCGTCGGGTCCGCGATGCTGGTGTTCCTGGGACTCATGAAAGCGGTGGCCACGCTGTGGCTCTCGCAGGGGCCCAAGGCCGACCTCATCGCCCGCGTTGACACGTGGGGCCGGGGGCTGTATCCGATCGCGATGCTGGCGAACTTCGCGCTCGCGTTTCTGGCGTGAGGCGGCGCATGGTTGACACCTATACCTCGATTATCGACAATCGTACACTTTGTGGACCGTATCAACTGGAAGAGTACCGCGAACAACGAGCTTCGACCGCGATTTTCCGGCCGCGACAACGGAGCGGCCGGCAATAATCCGCGAAGGACATACCACTAGACTATCGACAGCTCGACGTCTCGAGCGCGCTGGTCTGACGGGGGCATCATGCGACCACCGCTGAGACTCTGGCCGGGCGTCGCCGCCGTGGCGGTTCTGCTCGTTTCGTTGTTCGCCATCCCGTTCGCGCCCCCTTCAACCACGACGATCGCGTTCATAGTCTTGTACGTCAGCGCCCTGCTGATCGTCGTCTGGTGGCTGGCCTTCAGCCGCGCGCGATGGTACGAACGGATTGGCGCGCTCGCCGCGATGGCTCTCGCAGTGGCCGTCATGCGGCCGCTACTCGACCAGTCGATCATCGGCGGCGCGATGGGAAACCTGACCTACGTCCTCGCATTCCCGCTGCTGTCGCTCGCGCTCGTCGCGTGGGCGGTCGGGACTCGCCGGCATTCCGTCCCCGTTCGGCTCGCAACGCTTCCCACGGCAATGCTCCTGGCGTCTGGATTGTTGACGCTGCTCCGCACTGATGGCATGGGCGGCGAGACGATGCTTCAGCTGAGGTGGCGGTGGATGCCGACTGCCGAGGAGCGGCTGCTCGCGGAGATAACCGACGTACCGGTCGCGCCGATCGCGCCGTCCGCTTCGCCGGCCGCTCCGCCGGCCGCGGAGGTTCCGGCCGAGCCGGCTGCGTCCAGGTCCGAGGACGAACCCGCCCCGTCCACGCCGGCGAGCCCTGTGCCAATTCGCGCCGCCGAGTGGCCCGGCTTCCGCGGTCCTGATCGAAACAGCGTGGTCCGCGGCGTCCGGATCAACACGGACTGGGTGGCGTCGCCGCCGGTCGAGCTGTGGCGGCGCCCGATCGGACCAGGATGGTCGTCCTTTGCCGTGGACGGCGATCGCATCTACACGCAGGAGCAGCGCGGCGACGACGAGATCGTGGCGTGCTACAGCCTCGCGACTGGCAAGCCGGTATGGATGCACAAGGACGCGACCCGGTTCTGGGAATCGAACGCCGGGCCCGGCCCGCGCGGAACGCCGACGCTCGTCAACGGCCGCGTGTACGCATTCGGCGCGACCGGGATCCTGAACGCGCTCGATGCGCGGACGGGCGCCGTCGTCTGGTCGCGCAACGCGGCGTCAGAGACCAAGGTGGAAACCCCGACGTGGGGCTTCTCGAGCTCACCCCTGGTGACGGGCGACCTGGTCATCGTGGCGATTGCCGGCACGCTCGCCGGCTACGACCTCGCCAGCGGCAAGCCGCGCTGGGTGGGTCCCAAGCACGCGTTCAGCTACAGCTCGCCCCACCTGGTGACCATCGGCGATGTCGCGCAGGTGCTCCTCCTGAGCCCGCCGGGTGTCGTCAGCGTCACGCCGTCGGATGGCACGCTTCTGTGGGAGCACGCCTTCGAGGGGGGCGGGATCGTGCAGCCGACGGTGACGCCGGATGGCGACGTCCTGATCAGCGGCCTCGCAGGCACTGGCGGCTCCGGCGTCAGGCGGCTGGGGGTTGCGCGCGGATCCGACGGATGGACGGCTCAGGAGCGCTGGACCTCGAACGGCCTCAAGCCGTACTTCAACGACTACGTCGTGCACAACGGCAACGCGTACGGATTCGACGGCAGCATCCTCGCGAGCATCGATCTCGCGGACGGCAAGCGCAGGTGGAAGGGCGGCCGCTACGGCGCGGGGCAGCTGATCCTGCTGCCCGAGCAGGATCTGCTGCTGGTGGTGTCGGAAGAAGGCGGGCTGGCGCTGGTCGGCGCCACCCCGGACAAGTTCACCGAGATCGGACGCGCGCCCGCACTCGACGGCAAGACCTGGAACCACCCCGTGCTGGTCGGCGACGTCCTCCTCGTGCGCAACGGCGAGGAGATGGCGGCGTTCAGGCTTGCTGTCGCGGCTCCGTGAGACGTTCCTCCGTGGCCAGCCGCGAACGATGGCTGGCCGCCGGTTCCATCTGGATTGCCGCGGGCTTCGCGTTTCCATCCCTGGCCCCCGCGACGACGTGGCTCTCCGAGGGCTTGCAGCGCTATTTGAGCTCGACTGCGGGCATGGCCGACGAGCTCGCGTTGCGCGTGGCCTTCACCGTCGTCCGCATACCGCTGACGGCCGGTCTCGCAGCCCTGGTTGCAGCGGCGCAATGCGCGGTCGTGCGAGACCTGCGCCCGCTCGGTCGGCGCTGGGTTGTCGCGGCTGCGGTCGGAGCATGCATCGCGACCGTGATCTTCCTGCCGTCCTCGCTGGCCGCTCTCGCAATCGCCGGAGACATTTCCCACGGCCCGGTTCGAGTCTTCCTGCTGGTGGTGCCCGGTGCGGGGCTGCTCGGCGGTGCCGTTGCCGTCGTTCAGCGGCGCACAGCTCGCGCGCACCTCGCCGTGCCCGGATGGCTTGCGGGAGCGAGCGCGGCGGCAGCGGTCCTCGGAGTGCTGGGCCGCGTGGTGCTCTGGCGCTAATCCCGGAGTTCACTTGAATTCAGTCTGAGATCTGTCGTTCACGCTTCTCCATTCTCGCTTCTCTGTTCGTGTTCAAGTTCGCGGGTGCCGCAGCGCGCGACGCACCCCGTGCGAACGCCGAACACCGAACCGAGAACCGAGAACCGAGAACCGAACGTGAACACGAACCGAGAAGATTAGAACCGAGAAGTGTGAACGGCTGATCTCTTGCTCGACACAAGTGAATCCGGGTTGTGGTTGCTCCCGACGACGATCAGCGTCTCCAGGGCCGGAGGACCGTATAGACCGGCACGGCCGTGATGCTGGCGCGCGACACACTGATCAACCTGCGCCTGGCGAGCCGTCCGAGCGCATCCTGCACCGAACGCTTCGAGAGCCCCGTCGCTTCCGCGATGTCCTGCAGCGCGACCTGCGTCGCCGCCTGGCCGCCGCCGTGGGTCTGCCGCCACAGAGTCAGGTACACGAGGAAGGCGGACGGCTGGCGATCGTGGCCGACGAGGTCTGGCATCAGCGAGTCGAGGATGTACTCGTCCACGGGGATGGTCTTCACGCCGGGCGTCCTCCGATATCCATACTGGCAACGGCTGCCATAGTAGTGAATGCACGCCTTGCGCTCAACAGCGGATCCGCCCATCATGTCGTCCGGGCCGCACGTCCATCGAGCGGCTCGATGGCCCTAATCCGGAGGGAGGGTATGACGTCACGCATTCGCTGGGGACGCATTCTCATCGCGGCGGTCATGTCCGACGCGGGCGTGATCGCACTGCTGTTTGCCGCGATCACGACCTACACGTCCATGACACCGGGACTGACCGACGACCAGTACTACGCGCTGGGCGAGGACATCGGCTACTACGTGGCCCCGACGGCGGGCGC
>DASTDQ010000030.1:0-3168 GCA_035710305.1 Vicinamibacterales bacterium
GAAGTCGACTTTACAAATTTAGCATTCTGCGTTGCGTCGTTGAATATACTGCTCGTTGAGGCACGCGACGATGAGCTTTTGCGAGCACTGCGCCGGCCAGCGGTTCGACCGCGCGCAGGTTCTTCGGACCCTCAGAACCGCGAGAAAGAACCTTCAACGCCGGGGACGCGCCAACCCGGCTGACGCCGCGCTGGCTGCCGCTATCCAGGCCATACGCGCGCTCGAGATCCCTCACATCGAGTTCGACGAGGACGCGCCCGACGAAGACGTCGTGCACTAAGACCCGCCCATCAACTGTCTTCTCAGCGCCGCACGGTTCACTTCGGCGCCCCGAAGGTAGACGCGCGAGATCCGGCGTGTGTTGGCGATGTTGTCAAGCGGGTTCGCATCGAGCACGAGGAAGTCAGCGTTTCTGCCCGCGGCGACCATGCCCTGTTGATCGAGCCCGAGAAATCGAGCGGAGTCGCGTGTGGCCGCGGTAATGACCTCCCCCGGCGTCATGCCCGCCTTCACCATGCTCTCCATCTCGATGTGCGAACTCCATCCGAAATAGGCCGGCGTCGGGTCATGTTCACGTGAAAGGCCTCCGCCCATGTCGGTCCCGAGCACGAACCGGACGCCCGCCGCCTTGAGCCTCTTCAGACTTCGAGGCACAGGACCGCGCGCCCACGTCTGAGGGGCGTCACCGGGCGTCTGTGGATTTTCTAGCGCCTTGATCTCGGCCTGCGTGAACGTCTCGGCAAGGAGCGGATCGTCGATCCAGTACGGCCGTGCGCCGTAGATGTCGTGGCGTGGTGTCCAGAACCCGGGCATCACCGGCACGTTCGGATGCGCCTTGAACAGCGCAATGAGCTCATCGTCCACCGGCTCGACTTCCGTCTGGCGCCACGTCGGATGGGCGAACGCATCGATCCCCGCTCCCAGAAGATGCTTGAAATCCGGCAGCGCGTGGGTGTGAGACACGACGCGCAGGTTGTTCCGGTGGGCCTCGGCGATCAGGAATTCGATGACAGGCCGGGGCATCAGCTCACGCCGGCTGTCTTGCCAGACCTTGACGAAATCGGCCTTCTTCGTGACGAGCTCCTGAATCTCCTTTCGCGCGTCCTCCTCGCTCGCCACCACGCGAACGGCCTCACCGAGGGGCGTGAAGGGCCCGCCCTTCGGCATGGCGAGCCCGCCGGCGGCAAGATACATCGCCGCGTCGGGGCGCGGATGTGCCCGCAGCTCGTCGCGGAATGGCCAGGCGATCTCTTTGCGATCTGCGCCCATGCTCAGCACCGCCGTGACGCCGTGGTACGCCAGGCGCTGCAGATCCGACAGGATGTTCTCGCGCGTGAAGTTCGCCGCCGACGGCTTCAGATCTTTCCAGTACCCCAGGTGGGAGTGCGCTTCGACGATGCCCGGCATGACGGTCTTGCCGGTCAGGTCAACCCTGGCGGCCCCTTCCGGGGCCTGCACCTCGCCGCGGCGGCCGACCGACGTGAACCTGCCGTCCTGCACGATGAATGCGGAATCTTCGATGGGCGCGGCCTCGTCTCCGGTAATCAGCCGCGCGCCCTCGAACACGGTAGCGCTTCCCGGCGCTGGCGGTTGGCTGACTGGCGCAGCGACGCAAGCGGCGGCGAACAGCGCCGCGCCTGTCAGGATCATGTTCGACAGTTGCCGCATACGAGACGTACCTCCTATGCCACGTCCTTGCGGACGTGCCGTGCCAAGACCTCGTTGATGAGTGTCTGGTAGCCGACACGACGGCGGCGCGCTTCCTTGCGGAACTGATCGAGCACTCCCGCATCGACGCGAATTGCGATCAGTTGACGGGGTTCATCGCCAAGAGGAGGCCGGCCTACACGACGCATGGCCGTCAACTGCTCGGGCGACGATTCTGGGATATCCGAGAAGTCAATCTTTCGGTTCGTACGCCGCACGCTCGCGGCGGCTCGCGCGCCGCGCGCTGATGAGCCGGATCGCTTCGGCATCGCCATGTCTCCTGAGAGTGTATGCGACCATGAGCACCCGTCCGTCCGCCGATCGGCCGAGGCGCCGAAATCGCGCTTCCGCCGACGAGTGCTGCAGGTCTGGGCCGTCGAGCGCGTCAGGATCACTCCGAAGCTGAACACGAACTGAGACGTGAGAAGCGAGAAGTGTGAACGGCTGTTCGGTGTGTCGTTTCACCTCAGAGCGGCGGCCAGCTTCGATGTGTCGATCGTAAACCCGAACAGCCCGCGAATCTCCTTTTCCTCGATCGCCTCGGCGCGGTCTGCCCACGTGAGCGACACGGGGATCGTGATCCCGCCGGCGACGGGGAAGTCCAGCTTCAGCTGCGCGCGGTAGTCCGTATCCGAGTTCGTAAACTGCAGGTCGAGGGCGAAGGCCAGCGTCACCGGCTCTTCGAGGACGATGCGGTTGCCCGCGCTGCCGAGCGCAAGTGAGAGCGAGGCGGCGGCGCGCCCGACGGTCGTCGCCGCGTCGGGCGGCTGCGGCAGGTTCTTCCACTCGACGAAGTCGACGCCGACGTTGGCTGTGAACCCGAGGCGCGGAGCCAGGCCGTAGTCCGCGATCCCCTCGAAGCGGTGCTGGTTCGGAGCCGTGGTGTCGCGCACGTTCGACGACCAGGCGACCGAGATCTGCGGCCGCGTCTTGACCTCGGTGATCTTCTCGGCGATCGCGGTGCGCATGGCGACCTCGGCCTCGATGCGTGCGAGGATCGCCGCGTCGATCTGCTTCGACAGCTCCTCGTCCATGGTGCCGAGCGTCTCCTTGAACGTCTTGCTGCCGAGCGACTTTGCAGCGAAGCCGACGGGATCGTTCGAGCCGGCCGCGGCGGCCAGCAGTCCCTGCACGGCGTTGGCGATGCCGGCGAACTTCACGTTCGCTTCGTTCAGGGCGTCCTGTACCAGCGTGAAGTTCTCGTCGCGTGCGATCTCGCGCAGGTTCATCAGCACGAGCTTCGCCCCCACGATCGTCGCCTCGCTGTTGAGCGCCAGGCCGTCGTCCCGGGCAGGCATGCGTCCCAGCGTGAAGGAGAACCGCCTCCAGTTCGCGTTGTCGTAGTAGAAGTCGCGATCGGAGAGCGGGTCCTTGCCGTACGCCGCGGCGAGCAGCGAGTAGGCGCTCGCGGTGATCGCCGTGCCGCCGGTCGTGGCGTCCGAATCGCCGACGGGCGCGTCG
>DASTDQ010000031.1:0-2458 GCA_035710305.1 Vicinamibacterales bacterium
GCGCCGCCGGTGCTCGAGTTCGACGCCGACGGCAAGCTCGTCGGGCACTGGGGCGGACCGGGCACGGGGTACGAGTGGCCCCAGTCGAACCACGGCATCACGGCCGATCTCGAGAGAAACGTCTGGATTGGCGGCAACGGCGCCTCCGACTCGCACGTGTTGAAGTTCACCCGCGACGGCAAGTTCCTGATGCAGGCGGGCAAGCAGCACGCGCGCAAGGGGCCGAACAACGCGCAGGGGCAGCCGACCTACGTCGGCGGGAGCAACGACCCTCAGAGCTTCGGCCGCGTGGCGAAGATCTTCGTGGACGAAGCCAGCAACGAGGCCTATCTGGCCGACGGCTACTTGAACCGGCGCGTCGCGGTCATCGACACCGAAACCGGGAAGATCAAGCGGCACTGGGGCGCCTACGGGAACAAGCCCGACGACCGGAACCTTGGAACCTACGATCCCAACGCGAAGCCGATCGATCAGTTCCGCAACCCGGTGCACTGCGCCGACCTCTCGAAGGACGGCTTCGTGTACGTGTGCGACCGCGTCGGCAACAGGCTGCAGGTGTTCACCAAGGACGGCAAGTTCGTGAAGGAGGCGTTCTTCGCCAAGGGCACGCTCGGCGCGGGCTCGGCGTGGGACGTCGCTTTCTCGCGAGACGCGCAGCAGACCTACATCTACCTCGCCGACGGCCTGAACATGAAGGTGCGCGTCCTTCGCCGCGACACGCTCGAGGAGCTCACGACGTTCGGCGACGGCGGGCGCCAGCCGGGCCAGTTCTACGGCGTGCACAGCATCGCGACAGACTCGAAGGGCAACGTCTACACGACGGAAACCTACGAAGGGAAGCGCGTGCAGAAGTTCGTCTACAGGGGCCTTCGCGCGGTGACGCGGCGGGATCAGGGCACGGTGTGGCCGGCGAAGTGATGCGATCTGCCCCGAAGATAAACCACGAAGGCCACGAAGATCACGAAGGTCACGAAAGGTTACCGATATTGCTTCGTGTTCTTCGTGGCAGATTCTTCGTGATCTCCGTGGTTCCGGTGCTGGTTGCTGCGGCGCTCGCGGCGCAGGCCCGGCCCACTTCCAGCGAGTGGCGCACCTACGGCGCCGATCTCGCGAGCACGCGCTACGCGCCGCTCGACCAGATCAACGCCGCCAACTTCGGCACGCTCGAAGTGGCGTGGCGCTTCAAGACCGACAACCTGGGCCCGAGGCCCGAATTCAACTTCCAGTCCACGCCGCTCGTGGTGGGCGGCATGCTGTACACGACGGCCGGGTCCCGCCGCGCGGTCGTCGCCCTCGATGCGGCTACCGGCGAGATGAAGTGGATGCACGCCCTCGACGAAGGCATGCGCGGCGCGGAGGCGCCGCGCCTGCTGTCGGGCCGCGGACTGGCGTACTGGTCCGACGGCAAGTCGTCGCGCGTGATCTACGTCACGCCCGGGTACCAGATGATCGCCCTCGATGCGCGGACCGGCCAGCGCATCCCGTCGTTCGGACGCGGCGGCATCGTGGACCTGAAGCTCGAAGACGACCAGGAGATGGATCCCGTGACGGGTGACATCGGGCTGCACGCCGCTCCCATCATCGCCAGGGACGTCGTCGTGATCGGGGCGGCGCACACCGAGGGCAGCCGGCCCGTCAGCCGCCGCAACGACAAGGGCTACGTGCGCGGGTACGACGTGCGTACGGGGAAGCGGCTGTGGATCTTCCACACCATCCCCATGCCGGGCGAGATGGGCGCCGACACGTGGGAGCAGGGGTCCGCCGAGTACACGGGCAACAACGGCGTCTGGGGGCAGATGAGCGCGGACGAGTCGCTCGGTCTGGTCTACCTGCCGACGGAGATGCCGACCGGCGACTATTACGGCGGACACCGGCCCGGCGCGAATCTCTTCAGCGACAGCCTCGTCGCGCTCGACATCAGGACGGGCAAGCGGAAGTGGCACTACCAGTTCATCCAGCACGACATCTGGGACTGGGATCTGCCGTGCGCGCCGATCCTCGCCGACGTCACGATCGACGGCCGGCCGAGGAAGATCATCGCGCAGCCGACGAAACAGGGTTGGCTGTACGTCTTCGATCGCGAGACCGGGCAGCCGATCTGGCCGATCGAGGAACGCCCCGTGGCACCGTCGGACGTGCCGGGCGAGAAGGCGCACCCCACGCAGAAGTTCGTCACGAAGCCGCCGGCCTACGAGCGGCAGGGCGTCTCGATCGACGATCTGATCGACTTCACGCCGGAGCTGCGAGCCGAAGCGGTCAAGCTGGTGTCGCGCTTCAAGATCGGTCCGATCTTCACGCCCCCTGTCGTCAGCCGCTTCGACGGCCCGCTGGGGACGCTGATGCTGCCGAACGTGACGGGCGGCGCCAACTGGCAGGGCGGATCCTTCGATCCCGAGACGGGCATCTTCTACATCTTCACGAACAACGAGGTGGCCTCGGTCGGCCTGGTGCCGGGCGC
>DASTDQ010000032.1:0-3091 GCA_035710305.1 Vicinamibacterales bacterium
AGCGGACGCTGCCGCTGCCGCCGGTGCTGGGGCTGGCGGGGGTGGCCGCCGGCGTGGCGCTGGTGATCGCCGGGGTTCGCAAGCACGCGTAGCGGTGACGTGGTGAACCCGAGGCCGAGGTCCGTGGCTGCAAGTGCGACCGCCGTCGCGCCTGCTCGGGGAAGCCCCCGTCGATCGGGCGGGCGTCGCCGGACCGGGCGCATCCTCCTTCTCACCTGTGCCGGCATCGTGGCTGCCGTGTCCGTGCTCGCCACGCTCCTGGTGGCCGTCGAGTGGCATTACGTCTACGTCAATCGGCAGAACCTGCCTGACCTGGGGCCCTTCACTCGTTTCGAGTTTCCGACGATCGGCCGCGTCTACGACGCCGGCGGGACGCCGCTCATCGAGCTGGCCCGGGAGTATCGCGAGATCACGCGATACGAGGACATTCCGCCGATCGTTCGTGACGCCATCCTCGCTGCCGAGGACAAGCGATTCTTCTCCCACAACGGGGTCGACTACGTCAGCCTGCCTCGCGTGCTCTCCAAGATCCGGGGCCGCGTGGTGGCCGAACGGCTGATGCGTGGCGGGCGTCACGACGAGGTGGACGGCGGGGCGCTCTTCCCACAGGGCGGGTCAACCATCACTCAACAGCTCGTGCGCGGCCTCTTTCTCCGGCGCGAGACCGCGCAGGAGAACAGCCACCAGCTTCGCCACCCAGGGCTCACCGCGGCCCTACTGTCGTCGGCCGTGGGTGCACGAAGCGTGAACATGCTGGCTCGGAAACGGGAAGAGATGCGGCTCTCCCTGTGGCTCGAACGGGAGATGCGGAAACGATTCGGGTCGAAACGGCGCGCCAAGGAAGAGATTCTCGCCCGCTACGCCAGCTTCGTGTACATGGGCAACGGTCAGTACGGGTTCGCGAGAGCGGCGGAATTCTATTTTGGCCGGCCGCTCACGAGCTTCACCCTCAACGACGCCGACAAGGCTGCGTTGCTCGCCGGCATTGCCAAGTCGCCGCGCGACTACGCGCCCAGCGCCCGGGGCAGGGAAAAGGTCCTGCGCCGACGAAACCAGACGCTGAACCTGATGCGGGCGAATGGCTTCATCTCACCGGGGGCGACGACGCACGCCAGGGGGCGTGCGCTCCAGATTGTGCGCCAGCTCGAACACCCGCCGCTGATGGCGCCCACCGTCATCGGGCACGTCCTGAAGGAGCTCACTGCCCGCCACCCCGACCTCGGCGTGGAAGATCTCCTGCAGGGACGGATCCAGGTGCACGTGACGGCGGACACCCGCGTGCAGCACATCGTCAACCAGGCACTGGAGCGCGGTCTCAGGCGCTACGAGCGGCGACATCCGATGGCTCGAGGGACGATCCAGGGCTCGGTCGTCGTGCTGCAGAACCGCGATGGGGGCATTCTGGCCGAAACAGGCGGCCGGCAGGTCGTCGACGGTCGCCCCGCTTCCTATCGCGACTACAACCGTGTCACGCAGTCGTTGCGGCAGCCCGGATCTGCGATGAAGCCGATCGTGTATCTCGCGGCATTTCGGTCCGGCGCCTTCACCCTCGAGACGCTGGTGCCCGACGAACCGATCGGCGTTTCCAACGGGGAGACACGGCCGCCGAAACAGATCTCCAACTACGACGGCCGCTTCAAGGGCCTGATCCCGATCCGTCAAGCGCTCGCCGAGTCCAGAAACGCCGTGGCCATATGGATCACCGGGCAAATCGGCATTGAAAGCGTGCTGCGGACGTCCCTGAGTCTCGGCGTTCGGACGCCCCTCCAACGCTACCCGACGACGGCTCTGGGTGCGTCCGAGATGAACCTCCTGGAGCTGGCCAATGCGTACCGCACGATGGCCTCGGGCATCGTGGCCGAGCCCTACCTGATCCGGACGGTCGTGCGCGATTCTGTCGAGATCGTCGCCGCTCCCCGGCAAGGCCCCGTCGCGACGTTGATCGCCGCTGCCGCGCTCTCGCTCATCCAGGAAGGCCTGCGTGGTGTCGTGCGCCTGCCCACGGGCACGGCGCATGCCCTGGCCGCCCAGGCGTTCCCGATCGCCGTCATGGGCAAGACCGGGACGACCAACGAGTTCCGGGATGCGATCTTCGTGGGCTCGACCTTCGGTCCAGACGGCATCACCGCAGCCGTCAGGATCGGCTTCGACGACAATCGCTCGCTTGGATCGAGGGAAACCGGGGCAAGGCTGGCGCTGCCGGTGTTTCAGGAGTTGATGCTCGGCGTGTACCGCGACAAGATCGTCGGGGCCGCGCCGGAGTTTCCCGCCCAGATGGAAGAGCGCATTGCGACCGCGCTGCTGAGGCCCACGCCTCCGCCCGCAACCGAAGACGTCGCCCTCCCCGATGCCGCTGTCGTACTCGGCGTGCCCGTCCTGCGGCTCATGCCCAGGTAGCGGTCAGTTGGAATCGGGCACGTTCCGGAGGTCACGGAGCGTCCGCCGCATCTCCTCGACGACTTTCATGTGTTCGAGCGTCTCGTGGAGCGTGTCGGCGGTTGCGCTGACGGCGGCCATCGCCGCCTCACGGGCCGTCTCGGCTGCGACTCGGATCACTTCACCGGCGGCTCGTGCCGTCTCGCCGGCTTCCCGCAGGCGCTCGCGCTCCTCCCGGATTGTTTCGGCATCATTCCTCGCGGACTCCGCTGCCATGCGGTGTTCTTCGGTGGACCCTCGGTCCCGCTCGGCATCCTGTTGGCGATCCTCGACCTTCTCGTCGTTTCGCATAGAGATTTTCTTTCCCTCGATCACACGAGTGTTCGGCGAATCGATGGACCTCTCCTGTCCGCCGTGCTTCAGCGTATCAGACAGGGCCGCACGCGCGGTGTACTCAAAGTAACAGCGACGAAGCGGCAGCCTCGACAACCCGTGTGCACAAGGGGACAGACGCCTCCTCTGACCGTGTCTACGATGGTGTGGCTGGTCGAAACATCGCGGGAGGCTGGAATGAACAGAAACAACGTGAAGGGCGCAGTGACGGCCGTGGCGGCGATGTCTCTTGTTCTGGCAACGGCGGCCTGGGCCCAGGACGGTCGCACCGCGCTGAAACCCGGGTGGAACATGTTTTCACCGCAGCAGGACATCGAGGTGG
>DASTDQ010000033.1:0-4633 GCA_035710305.1 Vicinamibacterales bacterium
CAGGCCCTCCGGCGTCAAGGCAGGCAGGCGTCCGTCCGCCGGATCGGTGATGAGGGATGTCCGGTTGTCGAACTCCCGCTTCACCATGTTCAGCGAATTGCCGGTCGCATTCGGATTGTCAACCGTGTCGAGGTTCGACAGAACAGCGAGAAAGAGGTTGTCGCCGCCGACGAAGTCGCTCGCCGGGTTGTTCCAGAGACGCTCGGCCCGCGCCTTCAACTGCGCCACTTCTGCATCGGTGAGCGACGTCCTTCCCGCCAGCGCCCGGGGCCGCTCGAGCGGGGTCGCGCTGAGGTCGGCCCAGACTCCCTGCAGGTCTGGTTGACCATCCGAGGTCATGGGCGGCGTCCAGGCCCGTGGCGCGCCCGGCGAAGCCCCGGACCCCGTCCCTCGTGTCTGAGCCGGAGCGGCGTCAGCCGCCAGGACGACGAGGAGCGCCGCGATCAGCCACGCCAGGGGCGACGGGCGGAGCGGGCGAATCGTGGTGGTGGTGCGCATTTGACTGCGGCAGAGCCTCATTTCCTGACCACGTACCAGTTGTTCTGGATATCGTGAGCCAGTTCGTGCTTCTCCACGGACCCGAACCCCGCCCGCTCGAGGTACTCGCGCGTCTTCTCTTCGCCCCACATCGCGCCCAGTCCTTCGCCCCCCTGAGCCAATGAGACGGTCATGCAGTGGAGGCACGACACCGTGTACAGGAACGTTCCGATCGGATGGCCGATGTTCCTGGCGACGTGGCTCGATCCCCTGATGTCCTGCATCAGATAGACACCGTCTCGAGCCAGCGCGCGGTGAATGCCCTTCAGGACGTTGAGCGGCTTGCTTTGATCGTGCACGGCGTCGAACGTGGTGATCAGGTCGAAGGACTCAGGTTCGGCCGTCCGGTCGAACCCGCTGAGATCGACGGAGACGAACTCGACGTTCTTCAGTCCCTTGGCCGACGCTTCCTCACGCCCGGCCCGGATGGCCTCCTGCGACAGATCCACTCCCGTGAAGCGGCTCTTCGGGAACCGCGCGGCGAGGCGGTTGATGATGCGGCCGCTGCCGCACCCGGCATCGAGCACCCGCATCCCGCGGGCCAGGCGATCGGCCAGGCCCGGGACGAGGGGAAGGATGTGGGATTCAAGCGACGACAGCACGGACAGGCCGCTGTCCTCGGCCATCACCGCGTGGAATCGCGGGTAGCGCTCGTAGGGAACTCCCCCGCCGGCACGGAAGCACTCGACGATGTCGTCCTCGACATTGGCGAGCATCGGGACGTATTGCGCGAACACGGCGAGATTGTCGGCTCCCGCCGCCCGCGTGAGATACGCCGCGTGCTCCGGCGGCAGCTGGTAGCGAATGGTCTGTGGATCCACACTGACGACCCCCGAGGTCACCATCGCCCCGAGCCATTCGCGCACGTAGCGCTCGTTGAGCCCTGCCCGCGCGGCGATCTCGTCCGACGTCTGCGGAGGCTGATCGCGCATCACGTCGAAGAGACCCGTGCGATGCCCGATGGAGGCCATCAGGCACAACGCGCCGTCGTTGAGCGCGCTCAGCAGGCGGCCGGCAAACGCCTCGGCTTCCTTCGAATCGAACTCCGGCATGTCGTCAGTCTCCCAGCCTTCGCCTCGCGTTCTCCACATCCCGATGAAACACGAACAGGCGATCGGCGTTGCCGTCGGGGTCGGTGAAGTTGTAGGTCCGTCCCTTCCGCAGCGCGATGCGCAGGTTCTTCTCGAGGTAGTCGACCTGAAACGTCTCCAGACCGGCGAGCGGAGATGAGAACGAATCGTCGCCCTCGGCCGCCTCGTAGCGGAGGCCGTCCACGTCCGCGACGAGCCGACCCCGGCACGAACCGATGCGATGCTTGTGCACGACTGCCAGCGTGGCGTCCAGGCGCACCTCGCGAAAGCGGAACGTCAACTCGCGGGGCCCGGGCTCGACATCAATCGTCTGCCTGATGCCATCGAACCCTTCCGCAGCCAGAGTTAGTTGATGCGTGCCCGGCGACACTCGCTCGGCCGTCATCGGAGTGGTGCCGACGAACTGCCGGTCGATGAACACCTGGGCGCCGGGAACGTCGGAATCGATCCGGAGCGTGCCCAGTTCCGGTGAGGCCGGCGCTGACTCGGGCTCGGCCGCGGCAGGAGCAGGCGGCCGCCTCGCGTCACGCGATCCGGCCGCGGCGGGCGACGCAGCCGCGGGCGCTTCCGGCGTTCCAGTGGGTCGAGCGCCGGTTGCCGGTCTCGTGCGAGCGCTCTCGCGAGCACCCGAAGTGGACGGCTGCGTGGGCTGCCGACCGAATAGAAAAAACAGGCCGACGGCGACGGCGGCGCCGATGGCGGCAATGACGAGCACGCGAAGGAGCACGATGCGATTCTATGCGGTCCGGCTAAAGCCGGACACTACGTACGACGGCGCTCACTCGAGCCCCGCAGTAGAATGAGCAACCGCGGAGCGTCGCGTCCATAGGCATCCGCGACGGAGGAGAATTTCGATGACGTGGAAGGCCGTGAACGCCACGGCCGTCGTGCTCGCCGCGCTGTGCGGGATCGCCGCGCCGGCGCAGGCGCAGGTGGATTTCACGGGTCAGTGGGCGCCGCTCTATCAGGAAGACACGATCGAGCGCGTGCCGGGGCCGGAACTGGGCGACTACACCGGACTGCCGCTGACCGAAGCCGGGCGCATGCGGGCCGACACCTGGGACGCCGATCGGATCTCCGTCGTCCAGGAGTACCAGTGCCGCCCGCACTCGGCCGACTACTCGCTGCGAGGGCTCGCCCCGATGCGCGTGTGGGCGGACTACGACCAGGCCACACAGCGCATCGTGGCTTTCCACACGCACCTCGGGGCCTACGAGAACAAGCGGACGATCTATCTGGACGGCCGCCTGCACCCGCCGGAGTACGCGGCGCACACGTTTCAGGGATTTTCCACGGGCGTCTGGGAAGGCAACACCCTCACGGTCACCACCACGCACCTCAAGGCAAACTACCTGCGGCGGAACGGCGTGCCCCGGAGCGCGAAGGCCCGGCTCACCGAGCACTGGAACGTGCACGGCGCCTACCTGACGATCACCAGCGTGCTCGAGGACCCGGTCGTGCTGACCGAACCGCTGGTCCGCAGCCAGTCGTGGTTCCTCGATCCCGGTCAGCGCGCCGGTCTCTTCCCGTGTGAGTACGTGCCCGAGGTTCCGGCACCGCCAGGGACGGTGCCGCATCATCTGCCCGGCGCCAATCCAAACCTGAAGGAATACCTCGACTGGTATGCGGTCCCGGCAGAAGCGGCGCGCGGCGGGGCCGAAACGCTTTACCCGGAGTACCAGTTGAAGCTGCAGAAGATCTACAAGCCGAAGGACCGCTGCGAGCGCTACTGCAACTGCGTCGGGTTTGCCGGCTGCCTGTCGATCACCGGCCCATGAGCGGACCTTTCATCACGCCGCTTCGCGCGCTGACGGTGTCGATTGCACTGCTCGCCGCCGGCCTTGCGGGCGCGGAAGGACGCGCTCAGCAAGGCGGCGCACCAACAGGCGCAGCCGGGCTGCTCCGCGTGCAGGGAAACATCCACATGCTGGTCGTGGGAGGGATGAACATCGCCGTCCAGGTCGGCAGCGACGGCGTCCTCCTCGTGGACGCCGCCACCGAGGCGTCGGCTCAGCAGGTCATCGGGGCGATCCGCACGCTGTCCGACAAGCCGATTCACACCATCGTCAACTCACACGTCCACGCCGACCACACCGGCGGCAACGACGCGCTGGTGAAGATGCGTGGCACGGGCGCGTCGCAGCCCGTTCGCGTGATCGCGCAGGACAACGTGCTCAGGCGGCTGCAGTCCGGCAAGACGCCCGTCGCCGGGTTCCGCCTGAACGCGGTCATCACCGTTCCGATCAACAGCACGTACGACACGCCGAGCCGAGACTTCTACCTGAACGGCGAATCGATCATCGTCTATCACGCGCCGGCCGCGCACACCGACGGAGACAGCATCGTCCACTTCCGCGGCTCCGACGTGCTCGCCGTCGGCGACCTGTACAGCCCGGACCGTTATCCGGTCATCGACATCGCGAACGGGGGATCCGTGCAGGGCCTCATCGCCGCCTTGAACAAGGTGCTCGAGCTGACCGTGCCCGCCAGGTTCCAGGAGGGCGGGACGTACGTCATCCCGGGACACGGGCGTCTGTCGGATGAAGCGGACGTCGTGGAGTACCGCGACATGGTCACCATCATCCGCGATCGCGTCCAGGACCTGATCTCCAAGCGACGAACGTGGGATCAAGTGAAAGCGGCGAGACTGTCACGAGACTACGACCCCGAGTACGGGACGCCGACCGGTCCGTCTTCACCCGATCAATTCGTGGAGGCGATCTATCGGAGCCTCGGAGGAAAGGTGTGAGGCTCGCGCTCGTCCTCGCCGTTCTGGCAACCGCGGCCGCATCCGCCCAAGGGCCCCCAGGGGGACGTGGCGCTGCGCCGCCGCGCTCGGCGCGCGAGGCGGCGCCGGTGGACTTCACGGGCTACTGGGTCTCGGTCGTCACCGAAGACTGGCGCTGGCGGATGGTGACACCAGCGAAAGGCGACTTCGCGGCCGTGCCGCTCACGCCCGCCGCGCGCAAGCTCGGGCTCGCCTGGGATCCGGCCAGGGACGAAGC
>DASTDQ010000034.1:0-3368 GCA_035710305.1 Vicinamibacterales bacterium
CAGATTCGATTCGCACATTCAGACGGCCGGCACGGCCGCGGGCAGGACCCTCAGCGTCAAGGAGAGGTCCGTGATCGCCTCGATTGCCGCGCTGATCGGCGGCACCCCGCAGGGTGCCGCCCAGAAGGCCGTTGCCAGCTACGTGAATCTGTTTTCCAGTTAGCGCGACTCAGGAGCTCGTCTGGGAGATCTCGCGCAGGCGCCGCTCGAGGAAGTGTCGCTCCGGCTCCTGCCTCGCCAACTGGAGCGCCCGCTGATAGGAAGACCGTGCGTCGTCCAGTCTTCCGAGACGACGGCACAGGTCGGCCCTGGCCGAGTGCGCGAAGTGATAGTCCGCCAGATCGCCCCGGGACAAGATCGCGTCGATGAGGACGAGGCCCGCCTCCGGCCCGTCCCTCATCGCGACCGCGGCCGCGCGATTGAGTTCCACGACCGGTGAAGGGTCGGCCCGCAGGAGGACGTCGTAGAGCCCGGCGATCTGCGGCCAGTCGGTGGCTTCTGCCGTGGGCGCGCCCGCGTGGACGGCGGCGATGGCGGCCTGCAGCGAGTAGGGTCCAAAGCGCAGCGACGTAAGAGCACGCTCGACGAGCGCCGTCCCTTCCGCTATCTGGTCACGGCTCCAGAGCGTTCGATCCTGATCGGCCAGCAGCACCAGCTCTCCGTCTGCCGTCGTGCGCGCCGTGCGCCGGGACTCGTGGAGCAGCATCAGCCCGAGCAAGCCTATGGCCTCGGCCTCGGGGAGCAGTTCCACCAGGAGGCGCCCCAGGCGGATCGCTTCGCCGGACAGATCGCGGCGCGTCAGCGACGCCCCCGACGACGCGGCGTAGCCCTCGTTGAACACGAGGTAGACCACATGAAGGACGGCGTCCAGGCGCCGTGGAAGCTCGTCGCGCTCCGGCACCTGGTAAGGGATCCGGGCGTCGCGGATCTTCGCCTTCGCGCGGACAATGCGTTGGGCGATCGTGCGAGGGGCCGCCAGATAGGCGTGCGCGATCTCCTCGGTGGTCAGCCCGCACACTTCCCGGAGCGTGAGAGCAATCTGGGCATCCGGCGGGAGGGCGGGGTGGCAGCAGGTGAAAACCAGACGCAGCCGATCGTCTTCGAGCGTGCCCTGGTCGGGCGCCACCGGGTCGGTCGTGGTCTCGATTCGCCGCGCCAGCTCCGAGACCGACGCGTCGAACCGAGACCGCCTGCGGAGCGCGTCGATTGCCTTGAAGCGGCCGGCCGATACGAGCCACGCTACCGGGTTCGCCGGCACGCCGTCATGCGGCCACCGTTCCACCGCCGCGGTGAAGGCGTCGTGCAGCGCCTCCTCCGCGAGGTCGAAATCGCCGAGGAGGCGAATCAGGGTCGCGAGAACGCGGCGGGAATCCGAGCGATAGATGGCCTCTACGGCATCAGAACTCAACTGCCCCCCGAGCCCTGCCCCCTGCCCCCTGCCCCCTGACCCCTAGTTAAACACCTCGACAGGCCTGACCTCGACGCTTCCGAGCTTGGCCGACGGGATGCGGGACGCGACCTGCAGTGCGTCGTTGAGGTCCCGCGCCTCGATCATGTAGAAGCCGCCAAGCTGCTCCTTGGTTTCGGCGAAGGGGCCGTCGGTGGTGGACATCTTGCCGTTTCGCATCCGGACGGTCGTGGCGGTGTTGACCGGCTTCAAGGCTTCGCCCGCGACGTAATGGCCGCTCTTCTTGATGTCTTCGGTAAAGGCGAAGTACTCGCCCATGAAGGCATCCGCGTCCGCCTTGGACATCGTCGCCAGCTTCGCTTCCTCGTCGTAGATCAGGCACAGGTATTTCATGTCGTCCTCCAACCCAGGGTGACTCGCCTGGCACTTTATAGTCGTTCGGGCAGGTCGAGAATCGACACGACGGAATTCGTGTAGATTCACACCATGAGCCGGCCAGTCTTTCTTCGTCTTTTCGCGGCCATCTGCGTCTTGCAGGGGGCCTGGACCGCTTACACCCAGACGGCCAGGCCGCCAGGGGCGCTTCGGACCGAACGGGTCAAGGGTGATCTGTACATGGTGTCCGGCGAGGGTGGCAACGTCGCCCTCTACACCACATCCGAGGGCGTCATCCTCGTGGACAACATGTTCGACCGGAACCACGCCGGCATCCTGGAGCAGATCAAATCAGTCACCGACAGGCCCCTCAGGTACGTCATCAACACACATCAGCACGACGACCATGCGGGTGGCGACTTCAAGATGCTGCCAATCGCCGAGGTCATCGCGCACAGGAACGTCCGCGCAAACCTGGCGGACCTGAAGCGGCCCTATTACGAGGACACGCCGGGCACGCCGATCGGCCTGCCGCGCATCACCTTCTCCAGGGAGCTGGCGGTCCACCTCGGGGGCAAGGAGGTCCAGGCGCACTACTTCGGCCGCGGTCACACGAGCGGCGACGCCGTGATCTTCTTTCCCGAGCTGAAGGTCATTCACACGGGCGATCTCTTTCTCATATCTCGCCTGACTCGCGCGCTCGGAGGGGCAGGGGCGCCCGCCCGCGAGCGGCCGCCCGGCGTTCCCATCTACATCGACTACGTCCAGGGCGGCAGCTTCCTCGAGTGGTCGAAGACGATGGACGAGATGTTGAAGCTCGACTTCGAGACGGTGATTCCCGGCCACGGCCCGGTGTCAACGAGGGCCGACGTCGTGAAGTTCAGGACCGACCTCGAGACGATGCGCTCGAGACTGGCGGGACTGATCAAAGAGGGACGCACCAAGAGCGAGCTTGCGAAGATCCTCGAGGACGACTACGGCTGGAGGTCCACCGGCTGTCCGCCGAGTCCGCCGACGGCCGGATGCCTGCAGTACCAACAGCTGGATGCGCTGATGGAGGAGTTGAAACGATGAAGGGACCGGGGATCGTTCTGGCCGTGGCGTGTGTGCTCGCGGCGGCGACGGCCGCGCACGCGCAGAAACCGACGCTGAGCACGCAGGACTACATCGACATCCAGCAGCTCGTGTCGAAGTATGCCTACGCGATCGACGAGTGCACGAACAACGGATACGACTATGCCGACCTCTACGTGGCCGACGGATCGTTTTCGGCCTCGCGTGGTGGCAAGACTCTGGCGCGCTACGAGGGCCGGGACCGGCTCGCCGAGGCCGCGCGCGGCGGCATGCCCGACTGCAAGAACGTCCCCTGGGCGGGCATCGTCCACATGCTGGTCAACCACGTGATCGAGCCGGCGCCCGGCGGCGCGACCGGCCGCGTGTATCTCGTCGCGGTGGGTCTCGACGGCGAGCCGGGCAAGGTCGAAGCGCAGGGGCGCTACGAGGACGTCTACGTGAAGACCAGCCAGGGCTGGCGCTTCAAGTCCCGGGTTCACGTGCTGTCGGCGAACCAGCAGCAGGTCTCGCG
>DASTDQ010000035.1:0-9366 GCA_035710305.1 Vicinamibacterales bacterium
GTGATCGTCGATGGAGAGACCTGGCAGAGTGACCTCCGTCACATCGCCAACCAGGCGCGATTGCGCCCAATCAGTGGTCCACGCCTCCCGCCAATGGATTCGGTACGCGACGGCGCCCTCGGAACGGTTCCAGGCAAGACGAGCGTCGTAGCCGGAGGGTTGACGCCCGATCATCGGCCTTCCCGCCGGGTTGTTGACCGAGGGCGCCGCGGGCGCCAACGCCAGCGCCGCGACGCTGGCTGCCGTCACGCGCGCGTTCCGGGCGAGGTATGCCGCGTCTACGCCGTCCACCGTGTCGGTGGCGGCGTGCTGCCTGGAGAAGTCCTCGTTCGACTCGCGAAAGGCCACCGACGCGTAGCCGCGGTCGTTGAACGCCGAGTGATCGCTGCTCCTCCCGAAACGGTCCGCGCGCGACAGCAGGCGGACACGGTGTGACGGCACGTACAACGCGGCGAGCCGGTGGACATACCGGGCCAACGCTCTCGACATGGAATCCTCAGGACCCTCCGAGTACACCCGGACCGATTCCCCGTCCACGATACCGTTGCCGCCGTGCGAGTTGCCGACGATGTCGCTGTTGAGATTCGCGACCACGTCGGCCTTGTCCGCGGCCAGACGCTGGACGTGGGCGCGCGACCCGATCAACCCCTGCTCCTCGCCTGCCCAAAGCGCGAAGACGATGGTGGCGTCGAACTCGAGGCCGCTCGTGGCCATCACCCGTGCCAGTTCGATGGTCAGGGCCGTGCCGCTCCCGTTGTCGTTTGCGCCGGGCGCATCCACGTTGTAGTCCTGGTCGGCTCGAAGCTGCGGGTCGGCGGCCGTCTGGCCCGCCGCGCGAGTATTGGCGCCGATCTGGCCGGTACCGCCGATGTTGACCGTGTCGTAGTGCGCCGTCACATAGATCCGTCGAGCGCTCCTGCCGGGCAGGACGGCCAGAACGTTCCGCAGCTCCACGTCTCGTGTGATACGGCCGTCCCTGGCGATCGTGTAGGTATCGAACGAGACCTGGAGTCTCGGACTCGACCGGCGAAGCTCCTCGAAGATCCACTGGCGTGCCGCGCCGATGCCGCGCGTGGACGACGTAGTGTCGGACAGCGTATTGCGCGTCCCGAAGCCAGCCAGCGTGGTGACCAGTTGGCCCAGCCTGGCTTCCGAGACCCCGTCGAGGAGCTTCTCGATCCGCGGGTCCACGTCGGGACGTGTCTGCGCCTGCGCGAGCACGGCATACGGCACGAGCACAACGCAGGTCAGGTACCGGAGAATAGGCATCTCGGGTGTCACATTCGACCATGAACACCAGCCGGGAAGCGAGACCAAAGAGGGGCGTTGTCGGCAGAGTGATGCGCACGCTGGCGCGGGAGATCACCGGCATGGAGCTGCCGGCCGTCGAGAAGATCTCCGAGGAGCAGGCGGAAGATCCCTTTCAGATCCTCATCGCGACCCTGCTGTCGGCGCGAACGCAGGATGCCACGACCCATGCGGCGTCCACGCGGTTGTTCAGGCGCGCGCGCACCCCGAGGTCGATGTCGAGAATCCCGGTTGCCGAGATCGAGCGGCTGATCTATCCGGTGAGCTTCTATCGAAACAAAGCGCGCCACGTCCAGGCGTGCTGCCAGATGCTGGTGTCCGAATTCGGCGGCAAGGTGCCACCGACGATGAAGGACCTCCTGAGGCTGCCGGGCGTCGGAAGGAAGACGGCGAATCTGGTGCTGATTCTGGGGTTCAAGAGCCTCCGCAACATCTGCGTGGACACGCACGTGCACCGGATATCGAATCGGCTGGGATGGGTGCGGACGAAGGACCCCGAGGAGACGGAGCAGGCTCTCTACCGCGGTACAGCGCCGCGCTGGTGGCCGTACATCAACTTGTACCTCGTGACGTGGGGTCAGAACGTCTGCCGGCCGGTCTATCCTCGATGCGGGGATTGTGTCATCGCTGGCGAGTGCCCGAGGGTGGGGGTGAAGTAGGGTGCGTGGGGGTGCGACGGTGCGCTTGCCGCGCCGAAGCCGCGAGCGGCGAAGGCGGGAAGGTGCGAGGGTGAAAGGGTGCCGAGCATGAGAGTTCTCGCGGGTGTTGTGGTCGCGCTGACGATGGTAGTGTCCGCTTCGCCGGGAGTGTCGTGCCAGGCCACGGCGCCGACGCCGAGGTCGCCCGGCGGTGGCCCGATCATCGTGTTCGAGACGTCGAAGGGTTCCTTCGAGGTCGAGACCTACCCGAACGAGGCGCCGAAGACGGTCGCGCACATCCTGGCGCTCGTGCAGAAGAACTTCTACAACGGCCTTCGGATTCACCGCGTCGAGCCGGGTTTCGTCGTCCAGTGGGGCGATCCGCAGACGCGAGACATGACCAAGCGTGAGCTCTGGGGCACGGGCGGAAGCGGGAGCGCGGTGGGGGTGTCCGAAGTCAGCAAGAAGCGTCCTCACGTGGCTGGATCGGTTGGCGCTGCCTTCTTGAGCGACCCGCGCGAGGCCGACAGCCAGATCTACGTCACGCTGTCGCCCCAGCCTCAGCTGAACTCACGCTATACGGTCCTTGGCCACGTGATTTCGGGAATGGATGTCGTGACCCAGTTGCGCGTCACGGACATGATCAAGCGGGCAAGCGTGAAGGGGGCGGAGAGGTAGGCACCAGCCCCTCGAGCTCTGGATACTGCGTGACGAGTTCCGGCGGGTACTCACCCTCGATCGGCTCGCCGAGCTGCGCCTTCAACATCACCGCGTTGACGACCGACTTGGCCGAGAAGTGATTGTTCGTGTAGAGGTAGGACTTCTTCACGAGCTCCCGCGCAGCGCCCGCGATCTCGGAAAACTCCTTCAACTCGCCCGCGGAGTAGAGGTAGTTGTAGCGGTCTTCGCTGGCCGCGTGGCGCCACCACTCGGCCGCGTTTCGGCCGTGCAGCCGCATGTAATAGAAGCTGGTGACGTTCGGCAGATAGTTCTGCCGGATCGAGAACCTGAACTTCGGTTCGTCGATTTGCACCCATGCGGCGCCGAAGCCGTTGAGCAGCGAGAGCGTGTCGCCAATCGCGTCGCTCCAGCTCCGGTGCCGCAGCTCGACGGCCGTCGGGTAGTCGCCGAACGCACGCAGCAGGTCCGCGAGATAGTCGCGTGACGGGCCGTCGTTCTTGAAGCTCGGAGGGAACTGGGCCAGCAGTGCGCCGAGGCGTCCCGCCGACGCCAGCGGCTCGATGCCGGCGCGGAACTCGTCGATGTCGCTGCGCGTGACCTGCAAGAGCAGATCGAGCAGTGGACCTTCAGAGCCCGGCGCCCGGGCGAGCGTCGCCTCACGAAACATCCGTGGGTGCGTGAACTTCTGGTACAGCTTCAGCGAGAACTCGAAGCCCGGCGGCGTTCTGCTGACCCAGCCTCGCGTGACGTCCGGCTTCGGCTGGCCGTAGAACGTGGTGTTCACTTCCACCGTGTCGAAATGCTCCGCGTAGAAGCGCAGTTCGTCGAAGTCCGCCGTACCCTGGCGCTTGGACCGGGTGGCGGGATAGAAGACGCCGTTCCACGTGCCCTTGCCCGACGGGTAGTTCCAGCCGGAGGTGCCGATGCGAAGAGCCATGTCGGTACACAATACTGTAAGGGGGTCGGGAGTCATTTTTCTTCCCGGCAGAAAAATGACTCCCGACCCCATTTCCCATGCTGACCGTCAACGAGATCTTCTACTCCGTGCAGGGGGAGTCAACCTATGCCGGCAGGCCGTGCGTCTTCGTGCGGCTGACGGCGTGCGACTTGCGCTGCTCGTGGTGCGACACGGAGTACGCGTTTCACGAAGGTCGAAAGCGCGAGGTCGACGAGGTCCTGGACGACGTTGACAGGTACGAGTGCCCGCTCGTCGAAGTCACCGGCGGCGAGCCCCTCTTGCAGGAGTCCGTCTATCCGTTGATGGAGGGCCTGCTCGCGCGCGGGAAGACCGTCCTGCTCGAGACGGGCGGCCACCGCAGCACGGCGCACGTGCCAGCCGACGTGGTCACGATCCTCGACGTGAAGTGCCCTGGCAGCGGAGAGTCCGCGCGCAACTGCTGGGAGAACCTCGAGCGGCTGCGCCCGCGAGACGAGGTCAAGTTCGTCGTCAAGGATCGCGCCGACTACGAGTTCGCCCGGGACGTCGTCTGCAGCCGCGCACTCGGCGCGCGCGCCGCAGCCATTCACTTCTCGCCCGTGCACGGAGTGCTCGACCCCAAGACGCTGTCAGAGTGGGTGCTTGCCGATCGGCTGCCCGTCCGTGTGCAGCTGCAGCTGCACAAGTACATCTGGAGCCCCACCACGCGAGGAGTGTGAAGGGGTCTGACCCCGTGGTTAGATCTGAGACATGGCGGATGCAGTCGTTCTTCTCAGCGGTGGCCTCGACTCCTACACCGCAGCAGCCATTGCCCGGGCCGACGGATTCCGCCTGCACGCGCTGACGATCAAGTACGGACAGCGCCATGCGGCCGAGATCGTCGCCGCGCGTGCCGTCGCGGCATGGCTCGGCGTCGCGCGCCACGTGGAAGTCGATGTCGGCCTTGACGCCTTCGGCGGATCTTCGCTCACGACCGACACACCCGTCCCGAAGGACAGGCCGCTCGACTCGAAGGAGATTCCGTCCACCTACGTGCCCGCGCGCAACACGGTGTTTCTGGCGCTCGCTCTCGGGTGGGCCGAGGTCCTTGGCGCGCGCGACATCGTGATCGGCGTGAATGCGCTCGATTACTCCGGGTACCCGGACTGCCGGCCCGAGTTCATCGCCGCCTTCGAGCAGCTTGCGTCCCTGGCGACGGCTCGCGGCGTGCACGGCGAACGGTTTCGAATCCACGCGCCGCTGCAGATGATGACCAAGGCCGAGATCGTCCGCCGCGGCACGGCCCTCGGCCTCGACTACGGCCTCACGCACAGCTGCTACGATCCCGGCCCGGCCGGCCCGTGCGGCCACTGCGACAGCTGCGTGCTGCGGGCAGCTGGCTTTGCCGAAGCAGGCCTCGCCGATCCGGGGCTGCGCCGATGACCGATCGCATCTATTACACAGACTCGGAATGCCGCTCGTTCGACGCGACGGTGACGCGCCCGGTCGAGCGCGACGGGCGAGCGGCGGTCGTGCTCGATCGCACGGCCTTCTACCCGACCTCCGGCGGCCAGCCCTTCGACCAGGGCCGGCTCAATTGCCTCGCACCTTCGCACCTTCGCACCCTCACTCTGGATGTCGTCGAGACGATCGACGAAGGCGACGACATCCTCCACGTGGTCAGCGCTCCTATCCCGGCAGGAACCCGCGTGCATGGCGAGATCGATTGGTCGCGCCGCTTCGACCACATGCAGCAGCACTCGGGCCAGCATGTGCTCTCGGCCGCTTTCGAGAAGCTGTTCACCAACCGGACGATGAGCTTTCATATGGGCACCGACACCTCCACGATCGACCTGGCACGCGAGGCATCCGTGTCAGAGATCGATCGCGCGGTGGACGAGGCCAACCGCGTTGTCTGGGACGATCGCGCCGTCTCGGTCCGCTTCGTGTCCGCTGAGGAGGCGTCACGTCTTCAACTGCGCAAGGAGCCGGGTCGCGAGGGCACGCTCAGGCTCGTCGAAATCGCCGACGTCGATCTCTCGGCCTGCGGCGGAACCCACGTGCCGCGAACGGGGGCAATCGGAATGATCGGCGTCCTGGGCGCCGAGCGGTTTCGCGGCGGTTCGCGGGTGACGTTCGTGTGCGGCGGGCGCGCGTCCCGGGTTCTGCGATCGTATCGCGACGCGATCGCGGGCAGCGTCCGGGTGTTGTCCGTACTCCCAGACGAGTTGCCTGCCGCACTCGAAAGGATCCAGCTCGAGGCGAAGCAGCTCCGCAAGACCATCGGCAGGCTCCAGGACACGCTGGCTGGCCACGAGGCGGAGCGCATGCTGTCCGGGGCCCCTTCGATCGAAGGTGTCCGCGTCGTCGTCCAGTCGATCGAGGGATGGGACGCTGCGGGGTTGAAGGCGATGGCGTCGGCGTTGACGAACCAGAGCCGCGTCGCCGCGGCCCTCTTTACTCGAGGTGATCCGATCGCCGCGGTGATCGCGCGTTCGCCGGATGTCGAGCTCGATGCGAGCAAGGTTCTTCGCGCGCTGCTCGATCGCTTCGGGGGACGGGGCGGAGGCAAGCCCGATCTCGCGCAAGGAGGAGGGCTGGGCGGACACGTCGACGAGATTCTCTCGTCCGCGCGGGAACTACTCACCCGAAGGTCCGGCTAAAGCCGGACACTACGTACGCCTAGCGTGTGAATTCGGCCAGACGGACGGCAATTGCATCAACCGCCTGATTCGCTTCGGCACCCGTCCCTTCGAAGTTGTTCACCACGATCACGAACGCCAGCCGCTCGCCGCCGCGCGTGGTCGCGTAGCCCGCCAGCGAGCGGATGTTGGACATCGTGCCAGTCTTCGCGCGCACGCTGCCTTGCGCCGCCGTGCCCTTCATCCGCGTCTCGAGCGAGCCGTCGATTCCGGCAATCGGCAGCGCGGCCATGAACGGCGATGCGGCGGACGCGTCGAACATCCGCTGCAGTACGATCACGAGCGCCTCAGGAGAGATCGCGTCCCGCCGGGAGAGGCCGGAGCCGTCAACGAGCTGGCAGCTGTCCTCGGCGATGCCCCACGATCGCAGCCGCCGGCGAAGGCCCTCGAGCGCCGCATCGTTGGTGGGAAACATTCCCCTGTCCGCGTTGAGACGCATCAGTGCCTCTCCGTACAGGTTGATGCTTTCCTTCAGCAGAGGCCTGGCGATTTCCGCCAGCGTGCGCGACCGGTACGTGAACAGTACCGCTCCGGACGTTCGGTCCGGCGGCGGCCGGAGGTCGTCAACGTCCGCGGCATCGCCGCTGATGTCGATCCCGGACTCGAGCAGACGGCTGCGCAGGATGGCCGCGAACCACAGCGTTGGATTGCCAACGGCGATGCCAATGTCCACGGGTGGAGCGCCCACGGGTATCGAACCAGCGATTGTGAGCGATGACTCGCCGGGGCGCTGCTCCGGCCACAGGAGCTGCTGCGACCGGGCCGGGCCGGTCACCGAGCGATTGACGACCGGGGGAGACGCGCGCGACGGAAAACCGATCGTCGCCGGCAGTCCTTCGGCAGAGGCCGGTGCCACCGTCACGACGGTCCGGTTCTCGGCCAGGTTGAGCGCGCCGAATACGGCGCCGTTCGTGTAGCCGAGATCGTCCCACGCCCACGCACGCTGCGGCCGGGGCTCCTCGACCGCGTCGTCGTCTCCGACGATTCGACCCTCGATGCGCCTGATGCCGGCTTCCTTGACCGCGGCGACGAAGCCTGCGAGGTCGTCGCCGCCCCGGCCCCCAATCGACGGATCGCCGGACCCGACGACGAGCAGATCGCCTCGAAGCACGCCGTCGACAACGGGGGCCGTCGTGCGAAGCGTCGTTTCGAACCGGTAGTCCCATCCGACTGCGTCCGCCGCCGTGGCCACGCTGACCAGCTTGGCGATGGACGCTGGAACAAAGAGCGTGTGTGCGTTCAGCTCGACGAGCCGCTCGTTCCGATCGAGCGAGTGGACGACGATGCCCCAGGAACCGCGGCGGACGCCCGGCAGCTGCGTTGCCGCGAGAATCTCGGCCTCAAAACGGGTCAGTGCCGGGGGGATCGGTTCAGTGCGCCGGGCGGGCGCGGAGGCACAACCTGGCAGAGACGCGAAACTCGAAACGCAAAACGCAAAATTCAAAAAGAAGCGAAGTCTCACTTCAAAGCATCCAGCGCCTTTATCACCTCGTCGAGTCCTGATGCCTCCAGCTTCGCGGCCCCGGGTTCGTCCGAGCGGCTGGCATACACGTCCTTCTGCGATCGACCGAACGTCACCGTTTCCTGCTTCTTCTCGTCGAAGCCGATGGTCACGACGAGCGCCGGCGTCTTGAGCGACGCGTGTGCCTGCGCGTCGTAGGATTGCGCCCGCAGCCCAGTCAGCTTCGTCAGCAGGTCGTCGGCCTTGCCCGATTCCACGTCCTTGCCTGCCGCCCGCCAGACATCGCCCTTCTCGCCCTTGCTCTTCTCGAGCGTCACCGTTTCGGCGCCGCGCTTGAGCTCCACGCGGGTCGCGGTGAACGCCCGGGCGTCGAACAGATCCTTCCGCCTGAAATCGCCGACGCTCCGGATCACGTCGTCCTTGAGCACGGGCGCCACCGTGAAGACCATCGGTCTCGAGCCGTCGCGGGCGAACAGCAGCGAGTTGTCCGTCGAACCCAGCGTCAGCGTCGCCCGCGTGCTTCCCGCGGCAACCACAATCGACCCGGTGGGCTTGGTGAGTCCGTATTTGGCGAGGTTGCCGCCTTCCTGATCGACGATGCCCTGCATCTGCGTGGACGACAGGCGCTCGAGGGCGCCCTCGACCGCCGCGAAGTCAGCGCGGGCGGCGATGGGGGAGGACAGCCTCCACTCCGACCCGGTCTTGGTCAGCTGGACCTTGTTGGATCCGCTCGTCACCGCCAGGCCGTCGACGGCGTTGCGGTCGAAGGACAGGATGCGCCGGTCCCGCAGGGCGAAGGTGTTCTTGTTGAAGCTCGCGTCGAGGTACGCCGGGATGAGGAACACACGCTTCGAGTCCTTCGCCCGGGCGTAGAGGTCCCCTCCTGTCGGTGTCTTCTCGCCAATGAGGACCCGCTGTTCGTTTGCGTCGCCCTTCTTCTTGAAGGCCACCTCGAGGCGCGCCGGCTCGAGTCCGTACTCGGCGAGAGCCGCCGCGTTTTCGTCCACGACCCGGTTCACCTCCAGCGACGCGAGGCTCGAGGCGAGCGACGACGCCTCGCCCTCGTCGGCGGCGGCCTTGACCGGCTCGACGAGCTGCCACTTGCCGTCGCTTTTTTGCAGCCTGGAGTTTTCGCCGTCGGCGCTCTTGACCTGGATCTCCTCGATTTCGTCCGCCGTCACCGTGCCGAAGACCTTTTCCCTGTCGGACGAGCCAGGATCCTCCTTCGAGTCGACGAAGTAGATGTAGCCAACGAGCCCGGCGAGGACGAGAACGAGGGCGATCGTCGATGCAAACCTGCGCACGTTATCGCCTCCGCCACCAGGTGTAGATCCCCGCGCCGAAGACGGCCACGGGGGTCCCCACGATGCAGAGCCAGAACGCGATCGACGATCGCGTCGCCGTCAGCGTGATCCGCCGATCGTCGGCGTCCCTCGGCCTGATGGCGATCAGGTTCTCCTGCTGAGCGAGCCAGTTGACGGCGTTCATGAAGAGATCGCGGTTCCCCTGAATCCCAAGCGCGAAGTTCGCCGCGAAATCGGAGTCGCCGATCACGGCAAGCCGCGTTTCAGGCTTGGGCGCCTCTTCCTCGGGCTTGGCCGCCTCCTCCTTTGTCTTTGCCGCTTCCGCTTCGGGTTTCGCGGCCGTCTTGTCCGCGTC
>DASTDQ010000036.1:0-2818 GCA_035710305.1 Vicinamibacterales bacterium
TCGAGGGAAGGCTCAGCGGTGACGCACGCGCGGCCGTCGATGACTTGCGCAGCAAGGTTGATGAACGCACGCTCTCTCAGCGTTATCAGGAAGCGCTCGCATCGAGCGTGCGTCGTGGCGTGGGTGACGGGAACCCGGAAGGAACGGCGTGATGGTATCCACACCAGCAGATGCGCTCGTGTTCTACGGCGCGACGGGCGATCTGGCCTACAAGAAGATCTTTCCCGCGCTGCACCAGATGGCGCTTCACGGGAGTCTGCCGTCGCGCGTCGTCGCCGTCGCCAAGTCGGGCTGGACGCTCGATCAGCTGAGCGCCCGGGCGCGTGAAAGCGTCGAGCGCAGCGGTGGGCTCGAGCGCGACGCCTTCGGCACGCTCCTGAAGGCGCTGGACTACATCGACGGCGACTACGCTGACACGTCCACGTTCGAGCGACTGGCGGCCGCTCTTGGGGAAAGCCGCCACCCCGTGCACTACCTCGCGATTCCACCACGGCTGTTTGGCCTCGTGCTGCAGCAGCTCGCTCGAAGCGGGGCCTCGAGGAGCGGCCGGGTCATCGTCGAGAAGCCGTTCGGCCATAATCTCGACACGGCTCGCGCTCTCAACCGCGTCCTGCACGAGGCCTTCGAGGAGCGCGATGTCTACCGCATCGATCACTACCTGGGGATGAACGCGGTTCAGAACCTGCTCTTTTACCGTTTCAACAATGCCTTCGTGGAGCCGATCTGGAACCGGCAGTTCGTCGAGAACGTGCAGATCACGATGGCGGAACGCTTCGGCGTGGACGGGCGCGGACAGTTCTACGACGCGACCGGCGCGATTCGCGACGTCGTTCAGAATCACCTGCTGCAGCTCCTGACCAACGTCGCGATGGAGCCGCCGCCGAGCCTCGATCAGGAGCTTGTCAGAGACGAACGCGTCAAGGTGCTCAAGAGCATCGCGACCATTCAACCGGACGATGTCGTGCGAGGCCAGTTCCGGGGCTATCGCACCGAGCCGGGAGTGAACCCGTCGTCTCGAGTGGAGACCTACGTCGCCATGCGGCTCTACATCAATTCGTGGCGATGGAAGGGCGTGCCCTTCTACATTCGCGCCGGAAAGGAGATGGCGACAACCTCAACCGAGGTCGTCGTGAAGCTGCGTCAGGCGCCGGCAATCTTTACGCCGGAGCCGCCTCCCGCAAACTGCTTCCGCTTTCAGGTCACACCGGCGCAGACGATCGCCATCACATCGTTCGTGAAGCTGCCCGGAGACGCGCTGCGGGGCGAGGCAGTCAACCTCCTGGTGAGCGAGCAGCACGATCCGAACGAGGTCGGTGCGTACGAAGATCTCTTGACCGATGCGATGAGGGGTGCCTCCACACGCTTCGCTCGCCAGGACTACGTGGAGGAGTCCTGGCGCATCGTGGACCGCATTCTGGACGATGCCACGCCCGTGTTCGAGTACGCGCCAGGAAGCTGGGGCCCACCGGAGGCGGATCGGGTGGCTCCGAGCGGAGGGTGGGCCGAGTTGCTGCCCACCGAGTCCGACAGGACCGTCGTCACGCAGAATGTGCCATGACCCCGTCGAGCGCCGCTCACTCGTACAACGTCCGCATCTGCCACTGGGTCAACGTCGTCGCTTGTGCGTACCTGCTCTGGAGCGGCGTCCACATCTTCCTCGATTTTCCGGAGCTGTACTGGGGTCACACGGGTTATCGTGGTTATCCGGCGGCGTTCAGGCTGGAGGATTGGGGCCTCTCGTGGGACGAGGCGGGCGCGCTCGGCGACCGCAGGTGGGGGCGCAACTACCACTTCACTGTTGCCTGGGTGTTTCTCGTCAACGGTCTCGTGTACGTCGGCTGGAATCTCTACTCGAAGCATTTTCGCAACCGGATGTGGCCCGATCGCGGCGAGCGGACCTTCGCGCACGTGCGCGCGGAGCTGCGCGAGCACGTGCGCTGGGGAGCACGCAGGCATGCCGCCGACGGCAACTACGGCACGCTGCAGAAGACGTCGTATCTCATCCTGATCTTCGTGTACGTGCCGCTGATGATTCTGACCGGCATTGCGCAGTCACCCGGCTTCACGGCGGCGATGCCGTGGCTGCTGGACATGTTCGGCGGCCGCCAGACCGCGCGCACGCTTCACACGATCGGCACCGTGGCCCTGGTGCTGTTCGTCGTCGTTCACGTGCTGGAGGTCGCACTTTCGGGATTCTTCGTCAAGGTTCGTTCGATGATTACAGGGAAGTGAGGAAGCGATGAGCGGGCGCATCTCGCGTCGTACGTGGCTCACGAGCGTGCCCCCAGCGCTCGGCGGCTTGTTGTTGACGGGATGTTCGCGCGAGACGTTCGTTCCGCCGCACGTGCGGGGCGGACTGATCGGCGCCGCCGACGTCCTGACGATGAGCACCACTCGGCTGCTGCTCTCGGGCCAGCAACTGGCGCGCGAGTACAGCCGGCGCGACGTTGCCGATCCGTTCCCCACGTGGAACCAGACCAACCCGCGGGACGGCGAGTATCAGCGGCACGCGTCGGAAGGGTTCACGAACTGGCGGCTCTCGATCGGCGGCCTGGTCGCGCGTCCGCGCGAGTTGTCGCTCGACGAGATCAGAAGCCTGCCGGCCCGGACGCAGATCACGACCCACGTGTGCGAACAGGGGTGGTCGGCGATTGGCGAGTGGACCGGGGTCCCGCTTCAGCGGGTGCTCGAGGAGGCGGGCGGCGTCACGAGCGCCGCGCGCTACGTCGTCATCGACACCTACGACCGGTGGTACGAGGGATACGATCTCTTCGAGGTCGCGCACCCCCAGACGATCCTGGCGTATGGACTCAACGGC
>DASTDQ010000037.1:0-4241 GCA_035710305.1 Vicinamibacterales bacterium
CGATCGCCGGCTGGTCACCGTGAGCGTTGCCGTCGTCGCCACCGATCCCCTGTCGGGCGTCTCGGGCTTCACGCTCGTCGCCGCGACCAGCGATCAGCCGCACGATGCCGCGATCCAGGGATGGACGATCGGCACCGCCGACACCACTGGACAGCTGCGCGCCGTCCTCGGGACTGGAGGGGTAGCCCGCGGGTATTCGCTGCGCTACCAGGTCGCCGACCGGGCTGGCAATAGGGCGTCGTGCATTGCGAATGTCAGCGTGCCGCCGCTCGACCAGCGCCGCGATTCCGATCGCTGACGCTCTCTGGGGTTAGGAGGCCGCTCTCGGTCGGCGGCCTCCTGATTCCGGCTTCTACAGGCCTTTCAGGTAGGCAATCATCAGCGTGACCGTGAACGGGCTGAGCAGCGTCGAAACAAGAACGACGCTGGTGACGAAGTCTGGCAGCGCGTCGAACTCGAGGGCGAGGATCGTCGTGATCACCGCCGTCGGCATTGATGCCTGCAGCACCCCGGCTTGGAACGCGGCACCCTGCAAGCCGACGAGCCGGCCGATTCCCAGTGCGGCGAGCGGCGTGAGGACAAGAGAGATGCTGAACACCATCCACCAGACGAGGATGACAAACGCGGCGGCAAAGGCGCCCAGGAGGCCAAGGCTGAAGCCCGTGAACCCGGGCACGACCGCCTTCACCCCAAAGCGCAACACCCACAGGAGCACCGCGGCAACAACCCCGGGCCACAACCGAATCGATGCGCGATTGCCCGCCAGGTCCCGTTGCGGGGTCGTCATATGAAGCCAATACGGTGTCGGCTGCGGCGGGTTCCCGTCGCGTTTACGCCGAACGAAGCGCCTGCTATACGCAACGTGGTTGTCTTCAATGGTTGACGTGACGACCGATCAGCCTCGCGACCCTTTACCAGCGGCTGTCGGGTGGAACCGCTTGGTGCCGGGATGTGCCGTGTGCAAAGGGCCGCGTTCGGGTCGAGGCTGACGGTCCTCACGCATGCTCCATGTGATCGAGTCGCTGCGGCCCCGCAACAGGCGACGATACGACGAATGCGAGCGCTGTAGCCTATAATCGTTTCCTGCGTGCGGACCCTCTCTCGCCGCGCTTTCGTCGCCACGCTCGCCACCGTACCGCTCGCGGTACCGCGCCGGATCCATGCGGGATCCGCCGCGAGTCGGGTGCTGAGCTTCATCCACCTGCACACCGGCGAACGCCTCGTCGTCGAATACTTCAACCGCGGCTCGTACCTGTCGGACGCGCTTGGCTCGATCAATCAGTTCCTCCGGGATTTCCGCACCAACGAGGTGCACGAGATCGATCAGCGCCTGCTCGACCTGCTTTACGGGCTGAATGACGTGACCGGCAGCCGCCTGCCCTATCAGGTCATTTCCGGGTACCGATCTCCAGCAACGAACCAGATGCTCAGGCAACGGAGCGAGGGCGTTGCGGCCGGCAGCCTGCACATGCGGGGACAGGCGATCGACATCCGCCTCCCGGACGTGCCGCTCGCCAGACTTCGCGAGGCCGCGCTTTCCCTGCGTCAGGGAGGCGTCGGCTACTACCCCGCGTCCGACTTCGTCCACGTCGACACCGGGCGAGTACGCACCTGGTAGTCACCCGGTAGACCAGGCTCACGCGGCGGCTGAAGCCGTCTATGAGTGTCATTGTCAGATCGCCAGACTGGCTCCACGAGTGAATCCGCAACAGAACCCTAACGCGCGGACCCGCGGGTCAGAGCCCTATCCAGCCGCGTGTCGTGCCCGTAGATGTCCGCCGCGAAACGGACCGCGCCCGCATCGGCTGGCACCATCGCCGTCGTGTAGAAGAGAAGCACGTCGATCGGGCGCCTGAGCGGTACCAGTTGCGAGACGTTCTCGATGTCGGACATGGCAGCGAGGATCCGTTCTCTGGTCCATTCCGGCTCGCCCGCGAGGACCCACTCCGCCAGCGCGACTGGATCCTCCACGCGCACACAGCCATGGCTGAAGTCCCGGCGGGGTCGCAGGAACAGCCGCTGCGCCGGCGTGCCGTGCAGGTGGACGTTCTCTTCGTTGGGGAACACGAACTTGACGAGGCCCAGCGCGTTGACCGGTCCAGGGCGCTGCCGAAGGCGGAGCGAGCCTTGCCTGAGCAGCGCGAGGTTCTCGTCTGTCGCGTCCACCGGCTGCGCGTCATCGCCGGCCCCTCGCACGATCTCCATGTTCTCCCGGCTGAGGAGGCCTCTGTCGCGCGCGACGGCAGGGAGGATCTCGTCGCGAAGGATCGAACGCGGAATGTTCCAGTAGGGCCTGAAGATCAGAGCGTGCATCGGCTTGCTGAACACGGGCGTCGGGGTGTGGCCCGCGCGGCCCACGATCGCTCGCATCTCAAGGGACGGCGTCTCGCTCGCCGACAGTGAGTCCCACGCCCACAGCGTGAACATCGGGATGTTGAGAACGACGAAACGCCGATCACGCAGATCGGGAAGCCACCGCAGCCGCTCCAGGGCGAGCTCGATCTGGCGCACGCGCCAGTCCAGCGGGACCAACAACGCCGCAACTGTCGTGTGCCCGATGACCCCGTCGGCCTCGAGCCCGTGGCGGGCCTGGAATCGCTTCACGCCCTCGACGAGAGGAGCCTCGTACACGGCGCCCGGCGCGGGAGCTGGTGTATCGCCGGAAAGGTCGCCGAGAAGAACAAGTCGGTGGTAGAGAGCGACAAGCCCCGCGTAGGGTTCGCCGGCGTGTACCGCTCGGCTCACTGACGGCAGTGATTGAAAACGTGTGTCGCCGGCAAGCGCCCGGTACCGGGCCAGCGCCTCGCGCAGCCGGCGGTACTGCGCGAAAGGTGGCGTGAGCCTCTCGGCCATCTCGGTGATTTGCCCGCCCTCCAGCGCGCTGCGAAGCGACATTACGACGTCGAGGCGCTCTGGTGGCCGGCTCAGCCGAAGGCCGGTCGCCCGCGGATCGACGCGTCCTCGATGCAGGTGAGCGAGATACCGCAGCATGCCGGCGCTCATGGCGAGATCGAAGGTGGCGACGTCAACGGCCCGTGGTGCGTGCGCGGCCTCGAGCGTCGTCGCCAAGGCCCCGAGCCGGGGGCGGCCGTAGTCAGCGGGATCGAGACCGTCAAGCGCGGCTTTGCCGAGCAGCGTCAGGCCGTCTCGCGCGGGACCCCCTAGCCGGCCAGACCGGTTAACCCACCGAGGCGCGTATCCCGCGCTCTCGTACAGGCTTCTCACTCTGGCCTGCTCGACCGGGCTCAGTGAGGCGAGCTCTGGACCAGTGTCACTCGTCAGCCGGCCTTGGATGAGGGAGGCGACCTCGTCGGGAAGCGCTAGTGACGTCTGAGCTCCAGTGGCTCCCTGGCGGCCCCAGTAGAAGAGGTCGGGGAAGATGAGCAGCGCGCACAGCACGCCGGTGACGGCCAGAAGGCCTGCACGCACCGCCTGGGAGAAAACAGGCGCCGATTGCCGAGTTTTCCGCATACGGATCGGCCTGGGGGAGCTCCTCAAGGTTCGATGCACCCTCCGCGCCAAGCTGGATCGGACGCGCGGACCCCCCGTACAGGTAAAGACAGCACTGTCGGGCCTTTGATCTAGCCGGTGCGCACCTGCTCGAGTCGGTGAATGAAAAGTCGAATCACCCGCCGTCGGCGTCGTGGCGCTTGGGGCGACGCGTCTACAGGCCCTTCAGATACGCGATCATCAGTGTGACGGTGAAGGGGCTGAGCAGCGTCGAGACGAAGACGACGCTGGTGACGAAGTCTGGCAGCGCGTCGAACTCGAGGGCGAGGATCGTCGTGATCACCGCCGTCGGCATCGATGCCTGCAGCACCCCGGCCTGGAACGCGGCACCCTGCAGGCCGACGAGCCGGCCGATTCCCAGTGCGGCGAGCGGCGTCATGACAAGTGAGATGACGACGGCCGTCGCAACGACCGCCGGCCGTCTGGGCAGGGCCGCACGTTCGAGCTGCATGCCCAGCACGAGAATCATCATCGGCACGGCCGCGTCGCCGAGCAGCGAGATCGGCGTCTGGACGGCCGCCGGCAGGGGGAGCCCCAGGCCGATCACCACTGCCGCGGCCGCCGCTCCGTAGACAGCCGGAATCCTGACCAGACCGGCGATCGCGCTGCGTACACTTCGCCGGCCGCTCGCGGCCAGAAGGATTCCCCCCGTATAGGTGAACGTCGCGCTCGTCACGAAATACACGCTGGCGTACGCGAGCGCCTCGCGGCCGAACGCGAGCATCGTCACC
>DASTDQ010000038.1:0-8291 GCA_035710305.1 Vicinamibacterales bacterium
CTGCGCGCCCAGACCATCGACGACGGCATCATGCTGTCGGACGGTGAACTGCAGGCCGGGGGCCTCTTCTCCTACGACACCTGGAACGAGTACTGGGAGGGGACGCTCAAGCGCGTGAACGGAAACATCGGAACGATCACGACCAGCACCAATCTCTGGACCGCCAACTACGCGGTTTCCGATCGACTCAATGTGATGGGGATGGTCCCGTACGTGTGGACCCGGGCGAGCCTGGGCGTTCTGCACGGCATCCAGGGCTTCCAGGACCTCACGCTTGCCGCCAAATGGAGCGGGTTCGAGAAACCCGCGCCGGCCTCCGGCACGCTGCGGGGCATTCTCGTCGTCTCGGCGGGAATTCCCATGTCGAACTACAACCTGGAGCTGCTGCCGCTCTCGATCGGAACGGGCAGCACGTGGGTGTCGGGCCGCGGAACGGTGAATTTCCAGTCGGGTCCGGGATGGTTCCTCAACGGATCGGCGGCCTACACCTGGCGCTCGGGCGTCGAGCTCGATCGCCCGTACTTCTATACCGACGACGAGTTCTTCATGAGCAGCGAGGTGGACATGCCCAACACGTTCGACTACGTGGCGAGCGCGGGCTACATGAAGAACGGCCTGATGGCCGCCTTCGCGTTTTCGCAGCTGCAGACGCTCGGCGGCGGCGACATCCGGCGTCAGGACATGCCCATCCCGTCCAACCAGATGAACTTTTCCAAGGTAGGCGGCATGCTCATGTACCCGATCCCGAAACTGCGGCCGCTGGCGTTCCGGCTGGCCGTGGCGCAGGTGCTCAGCGGCCAGAACGTGGGAGAGGCGACGACGGTCACCACGGGCCTCATGTATACCTTCAACGGAAAGGCTGGCCGATGAAGCGTTCGCGTACGCGTCTCCTCTGGTTCCTTGCGGCGTCGGCGTCGATGGCCGTGGCGCCGTCGACGATCGGCCAGACTGCTGCGAGCACCGATCCGTCTGCGGGCAACTGGCGGATGATCCTGCTGTCCGGTCCGACGCAGTTCACCGTGCCGCCGCCCGGCCAAACCAGCGGCGCGGACTACCAGGCGGAGTTGAACGCGATCAAGAGCGCGCAGTCGCGCATCACCACCGCGCAGCGCAAGGCCATCGACTACTGGGGCCGCGGCGGCGCCGTGCGCTGGAACGAAATCATGCTCGGGCTGGTCGCGCGGTACAACCTGCCTCCGGCGCCGGCCCCCGGCGACACCTATCCGGTTCCCGACGCGAACAACCCGTTTGCCGATCCTCCGTTCCCGTTCGCCAATCCGCCGTACGCCGCGCGCGCCTACAGTTACGTGGCCGCCGCGCAGTACGACGCGTTGAAGGCGGCGTGGCACTTCAAGCACCTCTACAACCGCCCCGCACCATGGAAGGTGGATAGCGGCGTCAAGGCGCTGGGGCCGGTGACCGATCTGCCGGCCTATCCGTCGGAAGATGCGGTCATGTCCGGTGTCAACGCGGAGCTCTTGAAACTGCTCTTTCCGGCATCCGTGCAGGAGATCACGCTCAAGGCAGCCGAACAGCGGCAGGCCGCGGTCCTGTCCGGGAGAGCCACTGCAAGCGACGTCGCGGCGGGCCTGGCCCTGGGGCAAGCTGTCGCGGCGGTCTTCACTGCGCGAGCCGGGACGGACGGCATGAGGACCGCCGGGGGCTCGCCCGCGCTGTGGCAGGCGCTGGCCGATGCGGCACGGGCGCGAGGCGAGATTCCGTGGAGGAGCATGGAGACGCCGCCGCGGCCGCCGATGCTCCCGCTGTTTGGCAGCGTCCGCACCTGGATGATGACGGCGGACGACATCGCGAGGGAACGGCCCGGGCCGCCTCCATCCACGTCGTCGGCGCTGATGGCGCAGGAAGTGGCGGAAGTGCGGCGATACGTCGATAGCGGCACGCGCGAGGAGCTCAGGATTGCCAACTTCTGGGCGGACGGCCCCGGCACGCCAACGCCTCCAGGCCACTGGAATTACCTGGCGCTGCCGTACCTCCTGAAAGCCAAGTACAGCGAGGTTCGGACTGCGCGCGCGCTGGCGCTGCTGAACATGGCCATGCACGATGCCGCCGTCGCATGTTGGGACGCGAAGTTCGCCTACTTCAACCCGCGCCCCTCGCAGATGGATCCGGAGCTCAAGACGATCATCGGCCTCCCGAACTTTCCGTCATACACGTCGGGGCACTCGACCTTCTCGAGCGCGGCGGCCGAAGTCCTGTCCTACCTGTTCCCCGCGGACGCGGCCTACTTCGAGGCGCAGAAGGAGGAAGCCTCGATCTCGCGGCTGTATGGCGGCATTCACTATCGAAGCGACATCGAGGTCGGCAAGTCGCACGGCAAGCGGATCGGCGGCTACACGGTCAGCTTTGCCAGGACCGACGGCGCCGACTTTCCCTGATCGCGTTCCCGGGCATGGACCAATCAGGGCGCACCCACTCATTGCCACATCTGGCGTTCGGTGCCTCGAGGCAACAGCGTGTTCAGCAGTCGAAGCAGGTAGATCATCCGCGGCCGTAGCACCAGTCGTTTCTCTTTTTCAACCGCTTCGATAATCGAAGCTGCCGCGTCGTCAGGCGTCAACGTGCGCAACCGATGTGCAGCGGCCGGGAGCCGTTCCCAGCTTCCCGGGTTGTGTTCCCAGAAGGCGCTGCTGACTTGGGCGAATCCGACGAGGCTCACGCCGATGCCTGACCCGTACACGTCAGCCCGCAGAGCTTCATTGAAACCTCTCATGGCCCATCGTGCCGAGAGGTATCCCGCAGCGCCGGGCCAGACCAGAAACGACCCGATCGAGGTCACGTTCACAATGTGGCCCGAACCGCGTCCGCGCATGCCTGGCAAGAGCTCGCGAGTGAGGTTGAATGCGGCCAGGAATGGAACGGCCACCATCGCAGCCAACTCGTCAGCGCTCGTGTCGACGATGGGTAGCCAGCGTCCTGCGCCGGCGTTGTTGACGACGATGTCTGGAACACCGTGATGCTCGCACACGAGTCGAGCCACACGATTCACCTCGTGAGCCACGGCGAGGTCGGCGGCATATGCCTTGGCGTGACCGCCGTTGGCTTCGATGCCAGCCACGACCGCATTGAGGCGTTCGATATTCCGTGCAATCAAAACGACTGACGCCCCACGCGCCGCCAAGGCTCGTGCAGTCGCCGCGCCAATGCCACTCGATGCACCTGTGACGAGGGCGCGCGCGCCGTCGATTCTCATGAGGGCTTGCTCCTGCTGCCTGACGTCAGGCTCGGCGGCGGCCATCATTGCACCGGCCGCGGCCGGCTGCAAACCGGGTCAGGCAGCGATTCGAGCCAGGTAGAGCCCGCGATCCGTGAACCCCTTGGGATCGTAGTGTGCCTCCAGCCCTGCTCGTCGAAATGCCTCCAGCAACTCTGCGGTAGTAAAGAGGCCGAGTTCATGAACCTCACTTGCGCGTCGTGTTCCGCTTCCGTCATCGATCTCGTAGTCGAAGTGGAGACGCGAGAGACGTCCCGCAACGTCGACACGACTGTGGCGCGTCACACGGATCCCGCCGACTTCGCCAGTGTTGTGTGCGACCCGCCCGTGTTCGAGGACCCCGGGTGCAAACCAGGGTTCGATGACAACCACGCCACCAGGCGCCAGGTGCCCGCGGAAACTGGTCAACGCTTCGCCGACACGATCGAGGGTTCGCAGGTAGCCGATCGAGCCGAACAGGCATGTGACGGCATCATATCGGTGCGGGAGTCGGAACGTGGCCATGTCGGCTTCGAAGAACCGGCCGCTCGGGTGTTTCTGCCGGGCGAGGCGCACGAATACGGCGTCGAGATCCACGCCATCCACGATGAAGCCCGCGTGAGCCAGGAGCCGCGCGTGCTCGCCGGTGCCACACGCCACATCGAGGACTGTCCTGCATGCCGGATTGAGCCGCCGTAACAGACTTGCGATGTGACCAGCTTCGGCGGGGTAGTCTTTGATGGTCGCGTAGATCAGATCGTAGAACTCGGCCGAGGCGTCGAACATGATCGTGAGTGTCTGTTGCTGCCCAGCGTGTGGTCGGCAGAGCCGCGTAAACGGTTACCGTGGCGACGGCCGCAGTGTAGCGCCGAAGAGGCGATTCTTGTGCCTCTCTCACTCGGACCGTGCCCCGGGGGCAGGGTCGTGTATCCTGACACCGGCCAGGAGGGTAACCGCATGCACCGCGCAGCGTGGATAGCCATCGTCATCGGCGCGTCGCTCCTTGGATCCGCGTCGAGCCTTGCGCAAGGCGCGCAGAGCGGATCGCTTCCGGAGCCGAAGAACTGGACGACCGCCCAGGACCACCAGGACATGATGGCGCAGCTCGGCATCACGAGACTGCGCCCCGGCCCGAGCGGCAACGAGTCGGCGCCGAACGCCGCGAACTACGACGAGGCCAAGGCGAACCCGTTTCCGAACCTGCCGCCCGTTCTCACGTTGAAGAACGGCAAGCCGGTGACGACCGCGGCCGCGTGGTGGAACGAGCGGCGGCCCGAGATTGTCGAGGACTTCGAGCGCGAGGTCGTCGGACGCGTTCCCCGCGTCGTGCCGACGGTGACGTGGACCGTGACGGAGACGCTTCAACAGACCGTCGGCGGCCGTCCCGTCGTCGCGAAGCAGCTTGCCGGCCGCGTGGACAACAGCTCGTACCCGGCGATCGCGGTCGAGATCCAGATGACGCTGGTCGTGCCCGCCGAGGCGAAAGGCCGCGTGCCGGTGATGATGATGTTCGGAAGAGGCGTGCTCGCTCCTCCGCCCGCGCGACAAGGCGGGCCGCCGCCTCCCTCTGCCGCCCCGAGCGATCCGCCCGCGACCGAGCAGCTGATCGCAGCGGGATGGGGTTACGCGTCGATCAGCCCGACGAGCGTTCAAGCCGACAACGGCGCCGGCCTCACGCGCGGAATCATCGGCCTGGTCAACAAGGGCCAGCCGCGAAAGCCCGACGACTGGGGATCGCTCAGAGCGTGGGCGTGGGGCGCCTCTCGCGGCCTCGACTACCTCGAGACCGACGCGGCCGTCGATGCGACTCGCGTCGGAATTGAGGGCGTCTCGCGGTACGGCAAGGCGGCGCTCGTTGCCATGGCCTTCGACACGCGATTCGCCGTCGTCCTCGTCGGATCGTCGGGCGAGGGCGGAGCCAAGCTGCATCGCCGCAACTGGGGCGAGCAGGTGGAAAACCTCACCGGCGCCGGCGAGTATCACTGGATGGCCGGCAACTTCATGAAGTACGGCGCGGCCGAGGCGACCTTCGGCAGCAGGAACGCCGGCGACATCCCCGTGGATGCGCATCAACTCATCGCGTTGTGTGCGCCGCGCGCGACGTTCATCAGCTACGGCGTCCCCGAGAGGGGAGACGCGCGCTGGCTCGATCAGCAGGGCAGCTTCATGGCGGCCGTTGCGGCGGGACCTGTGTTCCGGCTGCTGGGCGCCAGGGATCTCGGCACCTCGGACGACTACAAGACGGAGAAGATGCCCGCCGTGAACGTCAGCCTGCTCGACGGCGAGCTCGCCTGGCGACAGCACGATGGCGGTCATACCGATGGCCCGAACTGGAAACACTTCATCCCGTGGGCCGACCGACTTCTCTCGAAAGGACGTCAGCCCGTTCGGAGATCCGATCGGAATTCAGCCGTCGCGCACGAGCAGTTGCTGGCCAAGGCCAGGCAGGGGCGCGTAGACGTGTACTTTTCGGGCGACTCGATTACCCGCCGCTGGGGCGCAACCGATTATCCCGACCTGCTCGCTCACTGGACGTCGAACTTCTTCGGATGGAACGCGGGCAACTTCGGCTGGGGCGCCGACACGACTCAGAACATTCTCTGGCGGTTGAGCAACGGGGAGCTGGACGGCGTCAACCCGAAGGTGATCGTCCTGCTCGCGGGCACCAACGACATCGGCCGTACCGTCGCGGACGATGCCGACGGCAAAGCGGCGGAGGTCGCACGCGGCATCGCCGCCGTTCTGGACGTGATGCGGCAGAAGGCGCCCGCGGCCACGATCGTCCTGACGGGCATCTTTCCACGCAACGACAACATCGGCGTGATGCCCACCATCGACAAAGTCAACCGCCGGCTCTCACAGCTCGCCGACGGCAGAGGAGTCCGGTATCTGAACGTGAACGACAAACTGGCGGACAGTGCCGGCCGGCTCCATGACGGCATGATGGGCGATCGCATTCATCCGACCGTCAAGGGATACCAGGTCTGGGCCGACGCCCTGAAGCCCGTGCTCACCGAGATACTCGGGCCGCGCGCGAAGACGGATCTGGCTCCACCGCCCACCGGCGACCCTTCTGCCTGATGGCCAGTTTGATCTGACTCCGGATTTCGCCTCTGTCGACAACCGTAGGGGCCGGTCTTCAGACCGGCCCAGGCGGGTCTGCCTTCGACTGCGCTCAGGCCAGGAAAGACCCGCCTCTACGTCGACAGGTATTGGCTAGAATATGTCGCGCGCTGCCGACGGCGGCGACGGGATGAACTCTCCAGAGGAGATCGGGACGTGACGACACGAAAAGTGGTGGTTGGTGTAGTAGTTGCGGTGTTTGTTGCCGCCGTGATCTCGGTCAGCGTGCAGGGGCAGTCCGCGCCCACCCGCTTCATCACCGGCGTGGTGCAGGGCGCCGCCGGGCCGGAGGCAGGCGTCTGGGTCATCGCCGAGACGAAGGACCTCCCGACCAACTTCATCAAGATCGTCGTCACCGACGATCGCGGCCGGTTCATGCTGCCCGAGCTGCCGGCAGCCAGCTACAGCGTGTTCGTGCGCGGCTACGGCCTCGCCGACTCGGCGCGCCAGCAGATGAAGCCGGGCACGGCCCCGGTCACGCTGCGCGTCAATCCGGCGAAGACGCCACTGGAAGCTGCGCAGGTCTATCCCGGCAACTACTGGCTCTCGATGCTCGAGCCGCCCGCCGCGAGCGAGTTCCCCGGCACGGGAGCGAAGGGCAACGGCCTCGGCCCCACCATGCTGTCGCAGAACCACTGGATCAACTCGCTGAAGTCCGACTGCAATTTCTGCCATCAGCTCGGCAACCAGCTCACCCGATCGGTCGATCACGTCCTCAAGGCGAAGCCGGAGCTGAAGACGCACGCCGAGGCGTGGGAGTGGCGGCTCGGGACGGGCGTGCGCGGCGACTCCATGTATGGCGTCATCACCAGGCAAGGCCCGGATCGGTCGTTGAAGGTCTACGCGGACTGGACCGAGCGCGTCGCAAAAGGCGAGGTGCCTCCGGCGCCGCCCCGTCCGTCCGGGGTCGAGCGCAACCTCGTGCTGACGTTGTGGGACGTCGGCGACGATCACTCGTTCATGCACGACGAGGTCGCGACCGACAAGAACCGGCCGACCGTCAACGCCAACGGGCCGATCTATGCGGTGTCGGCGGGACACGGGACGCTGGCCGTCCTCAATCCGCGCACCAACGCGGCGGACGAGATCGAGATTCCGACGCGCGCGCCGCGGGCCGACGTGCCGTCGCGGTTCCCGCGGCCGAACCGGCCGTCGCTCTGGTGGGGCAACGAGCATCACTGGGCGAACCCGCCGTACAACCCGGCGGACCCGCACAACCCGATGCTCGACAGCAAGGGCCGCGTCTGGCTGACGTCGAAGATCCGGCCCAATGCGAACGCCGCGTGGTGCTCCGACCCGAAGAACCCGTTTGCCGCGCTGTTCCCGCTGTCACAGAGCTTCCGTCAAGCGTCCTTCTACGACCCTGGCGCGAAGCGGTTCGTGCTCATCGATACGTGCTACTCGACCCACCATCTGCAGTTCGACAACGACGCGAACGAGACGGTGTACTTCAACGAGCTGCTCGGGCCGATCGTCGGCTGGATCGACTCGAAGGTGTACGACCAGACCAAGGACGAGCAGCAGGCCGGTGGGTGGTGCGGTCAGGTCGTCGATACCAACGGCGACGGCCGTATCACGAGCCCCTGGAACCGGAGCACCGGGCGCGCCGGAGGGACGGCCGACCCCAAGCTCGACACGCTCGTTGCCTATAACCTCTACTCCGTGATCCCCAGTCCGATTGACGCGTCGATCTGGGGCGTGTCCGAGCAGTTCCCCGGTTACCTCGTGCGCGTGGATCGAGGCACCAACGCGCCCTCGTCGTGCATGGCGGAGATCTACCGGGTGCCAGCGCCCGGCTTCGATCCCCGCGGCGTGGACATCGACACCAACGGCGTCGTCTGGACCGCGCTTGCCGCCAGCAGCCATATGGCCAGCTTCGACCGCCGCAAGTGCAAGGCGCTCACCGGTCCGCGGAAGACGGACGGCAGCGAATGCCCGGAGGGGTGGACGCTGTATC
>DASTDQ010000039.1:0-4725 GCA_035710305.1 Vicinamibacterales bacterium
TCGAGACGAAGAAGTTCTCGCAGAGATAGTCCTGCAGCCGCCGCTCGAGCCGCTTGTCCGACGGGTTGTACTCGAAGCAGTGCTGGATGCGCCACGCGAAGTAGGGCAGCGTTTCGCCGAGGTGGCCGAGCACGATCGTCAAATCCGGAAAGCGGTCGAGCAGGCCGCCGTGCACGAGTCGCAGCGCGTGCGTGGCCGTCTCGGGGGCGAACCCCCACGTCGCGCCAATCAATTGCGAGTGCCCCTGATAGATCCGCTGTTCGAGCGCCGGCCGCGGATGGAGGTACACCGGCACAGCGAGCGAGGACACCGCTTCCCAGAACGGAAGGAACGCGGGCTCGTCGAGGTATGCTCCGCCGCGCCCATCGGCCACGTCGGTGTAGCCGTTGACCATCGCCCCTTTCAAACCGAGCCGGCTGACGCACCGGTCCAGTTCTTGGGCGGCGGCAGCGGGATCCTGCAGCGGAACACTGGCAAAGCCGGCAAAACGCGTGGGATGGCTGGCGATCCGCCCGGCGAGAAAATCGTTGACGTCGCGCGCGGCCGCGACGGCATCCGCCGCGTCGACGATCCCCTGAACGCCGGGAACAGTGTGAGACAGGATACACACGTCGATGCCGCCGGCATCCATCGCGGCGATGCGGCGCTCTCCGACGTCGGACAGGCGCTCGCCCACCAGCGCCGACCACGCCTGGTCGTAGTCCATCGACTTCACCAGGCTCGTGATGTCAACGTGCGCCCGATCGCCGGGCCCGGCGGTCAGGTAGTTGAAGTGTTCCTCGACAGCGATCTTCGGCAGCCGCGGCCGCGGCGGCGGCGCGCCGATTGCCGGGAGGTCGTCCAACGTTCTCAGCGAGTCGCGCCCGGCCTCGCCTCCTCGGCGCGCGCCGCGCTGAGGATGTTGCGCATGGCGTAGTTCCCCTCGTGGCACGCGTATTCGAACAGCGGCTGCTCGGGGTCGGCCGTCAGCGTCATCCCGAAGGTCCACGGCCTGGTCCATGTCTCCGGGTCGTCAACCGTCATCGACCAGTCGATCTTGTTCTTGGCGACCGGCTTGAAACGCTCCGTCAGCTTCATCTTCGCCGAGCCGTTCCTGTACACGCTGCGCGGGTCGAAGCCCACGGTCTCGACAACGAGCGTGTCGCCCTCCCAGCGGCCACGCGCATCTCCCATGTGTGACGGAAGGCCGGAGCGTGGAGAGTTGTCGAGCCGGATGATCCGCGTTTCGTGGATCATCTCGTAGCGGATGGCCACGATTCCGGGGGCCTGGGTGATGTCGTACGCGTTGCCGTAAATGGCCGGCATCATCGAGCCCGGAATCCCGCGCGAGATGCAGCGATCGTAGAGGCTTCGATCGAGCCAGGAGTCGGCGCGTCCGCCTTCAGCGAATCCGCCGCCGCGGCCTCCCCGGCCGCCGATGCGGCCCGCGATCCGCGCCTGCGCCGCCGCCGTCTGCGCCGGGATGCGGCCGTCGGGAGGATCGATCACCATCCAGGCGCGGCTGTTCTTCGCGCCGTAGTGCTCGTACCAATGCACGGGCCCGGCGCCGGTGTCGCGGCCGCCGATCGCCGCCGCGCCGCGCAGGCGCGCTTCATCGCGCGCCTTGTCCAGCTCGGCGAGCTCGGAGTCGTCCACCTGCTCGAGTTGTTTGCCGGCGAGCGCGTCGGGGCGCTCGAAGGGAATACCGTTTTCGCTGACGTTGGTCCAACCGCCCTGGAGATCGGGATCGCCCCACGGCGTCCGCGGCGCGACGTACGGCTTGGCGGTAGCGGCGGGTGCAGACACCGCGCTACGGCCTGTCTGCTGCGAATCCAGGCTGGCACTCGTCCCGGCCACGACACCCACGGCGACCCCGGCAACAGCGAGCCAATGCCTTGTCATAGACGCCCCTTTTGAAAGCTGGGGAAAGTCTACACCCAGGCAGGGCTCCCGTGGGTTGATGCCGTCAGCGCTGGTCCGGCCCTGCCTTGCCCCGCCGGAGCTCGTCGCCCAGGATGATCGCCTCGGCGATCTCCTTCTTCGACTTGCGTCGCTGCCGGCTCTGCCGCTGGATGGTCAGGTACGCGTCTTCCTCGGTGAGGCCGAGGTCGCGCTGCAGGATGCCCTTCGCGCGATCGAGGAGCTTCCTCGTCTCGAGGCGCTCGAAGAGCTGCGAGTTCTCCATCTCGAGCCGCGCCGTCTCGATCTCGGCGCCGACCAGGAATCCAATCGTCGAGATGAGCTGAATCTCCCGCTGCGTATGCGTGTGCGGCTGCCGGTGCTGGAGGTTGATCACGCCCACCGGCTTGCCGCGCGACAGCACGGGCACCGACAGAAACGCCTCGTACCGATCCTCCGGCAGCTCGTTGAAGGTCTGGAAGCGGGGATCCTCGAAGGCGTGCCGGCCCACGGCGACCGGCTGACGATGCGCGGCGACCCACCCGGTGATGCCCTGCCCCAGCCGCAGCGTGAGCCGGTCCACGACGTCGGGATGCGGCGTCTTCGAGGCGCGAAGCACGAGGTCCTCGTCCTGCAGGACGTAGACGAAGCACGAGTCGCAGTGCACGAGCGCCGACACCACGTCCACGACCCGGGACAGCACGTCGTGGAGCGGATCGGCCGCGGCGAGGCGGCTGCCGATCTCGTGGAGGAGATCGATGTCGGACGGCGAGGTCATCACACCGCTATCGAAGATACACAGCGCACGCCTCTTCAACAAGGGGGGTCGTGCCGACGTTCATGTATGACTTGCACTTTCATGCAACATATTTGAAGGATCCGGGAGGGCCACCATCACCAGGCCGTCCTCGACGCGGGCGGGATAGGTGGTGACGCAGCGCTCGCTCCCCGCCGGGCGCTCGACGCTCCCGCTGGCCAGGCTCACTTTCCACGAATGCAACGGACAGACGACCGACGCCCCCGTCACGATGCCGTCACACAGCGGACCGCCGGCGTGCGGGCAGCGGTTGTCGGTCGCCAGGAAGCGGTCTCCCAGGTTGAAGATCGCGATCTCCCGGTTTCCGATCTGCACGGCCCGGCCTTCCCGCTCGGGAATGCTCTCGATCGACGTGACGCGAATCCAGCGGTGCGCGGTCATGCGAGCACCTTGTCCACGACCGAGATCGGCTCGAACTGCGTCGGGTGCCGCGGCGCCTGCCCTTCGTGCCACGCGTCGCGCGCGCGCGCCTTGGATTTGCGCAGCCGATCGAGCAGCGCGCTCCTCGTCGCGTCGGTCGCGTAGACGGTGTCCTTCCGCACCTTCTCGATGCCGAGCCGCTCGACGAAGTCGTAGGTGCGCTCGAGGTAATTGGCGTTCTCGCGGTAGTACTGGAAGAACAGCTCGGCCGCCTCGAGCGCCTCCTCGGTCGTCTCGACCGTCGTCAGCAGATCGGCCTTGCGCACGCTCTTGCCGGCCGCTCCGCCGACGACCACCTGCCAGCCGCCTTCGATGCCCACGAGCCCGATGTCCTTGACGGTGGCCTCGGCGCAGTTTCGCGGACATCCCACGGCGCCCATCTTCACCTTGTGCGGCGTGTACAACTGCTCGAACCGCCGCTCCATCTCGATACCCGCGGCGGTCGAGTGCTGCGTGCCGAACCGGCAGAACTCGGTGCCAACGCACGTCTTCACCATGCGGACGCCCTTCGTGTAGGCCTGCCCCGACGGCATGCCGAGATCGGCCCAGACCTTCGGCAGGTCCGCCTTCCTGATCCCGAGCAGATCGATTCGCTGGCTCCCGGTGATCTTCACCATCGGGACCTGGTACTTCTCGGCGACGTCGGCAATGCGCCGGAGCTCGGCAGGGTTGGTCACGCCGCCACGGATGCGCGGTACGACGGAAAACGTGCCGTCCTTCTGGATGTTCGCGTGCACGCGATCGTTGATGAACCGCGCGGAGCGATCCTCGTCGTGGTCTCCGCACCAGAGCATGTCGAGCATGTAGCTGAGCGCCGGCTTGCAGATCTCGCAGCCGACGCCGTTGCCGTAGATCTCGAGCACTTCTTGGACCGAACGCAGCTTCTGGCTCCGCAGGATGTCGCGGAGCCGGTCCTCGGCAAACGGCACGCAGGCGCAGATGGTCTTCTTCTTCTCCTCCTCGAAGTCGGGCGCAACCGCCCTCAACAGGTCCTGACACAGGCTGGTGCAGCTTCCGCACCCCGTGCTTGCGCGCGTGGACTCCTTCAGCTGCGACAGCGTGCTCACCCCGCGCTCGTGAATAGCCTGGATGATGGCGCCCTTCGTCACGCCGACGCACCCGCAGATCGTCGCGCTCTCGGCCATCTCGGCCACGTCGAGGCCGGCGTCGGCGGCCGGCGGAGGGAAGAGCAGGTGCCGGCGGCGGGCGGCGAGATCGGCGCCCGTCCTCAGCCACTCCATGTAGCGGTGACTGTCGGACGTGTCGCCGACGAGGATCACGCCAGCAAGACGGCCGCCGCGGAGCGCCACCTTCTTGTAGACGCCGAGCGCGGGATCCTCGTAGCGCACCGGCTCATCGTCGTCGCTGTTGATCTCGCCCGCGGAGAAGACGTCCGTGCCGACGATTTTCAGCTTCGCGGCCGGCACGGTGCCGGTGTAGGTCGGCCCCCGATGACCGGTGATCGTGGCCGCAAGCACCCGGCCCTGCTCGAAGAGCGGCGCCACCAGCCCGTAGCACACGCCGCGATGCTCGACGCATTCGCCCACGGCGAAGATGTCGGGATCGGACGTCTCCATGAAGTCGTTCACGACGATGCCGCGCTTGACGGC
>DASTDQ010000040.1:0-6374 GCA_035710305.1 Vicinamibacterales bacterium
ATCGTTCGTCGTCCGGGTGCGCCACGAGCGCGACGCAGGCCGGAATCAGCTCCGGGCGCGTCGTGTCGATCTCGACGAAGCCGCCCTCGGTCCTGGCGAAACGGATCCTGTGGTACGCACCCGGCTGCTCGCGATCTTCGAGCTCGGCCTGCGCGACCGCCGTCCGGAAGTCCACGTCCCACAGCGTGGGTGCCTCGAGCTGATAGGCAACCCCCCGATGCAGCAGACGGAGAAACGCCGCCTGCGAGACGCGCTGCGCGCGCGTGTCGATGGTCGCGTAGGTGTGAGACCAGTCAACAGACAGGCCGAGATGACGCCACAGGTGCTCGAAGGCGCGCTCGTCTTCCCCCGTCAGCTTCGTGCACAGCTCGATGAAATTGGGACGCGACACCGAGACGGCCTGCTTGCCCGGCGGGTCCGGCGGTTTGAACGCCGGATCGTACGGCAGCGAGGGATCGCATCGGACGCCGTAGTAGTTCTGCACGCGGCGCTCGGTCGGGAGCCCGTTGTCGTCCCACCCCATCGGGTAGAAGACGGCCTTCCCGCGCATGCGCTGGAACCGGGCGATAACGTCGGTGTGGGTGTAAGAGAACACATGGCCGACGTGAAGCGACCCGCTGACGGTCGGCGGCGGCGTGTCGATCGAATAGATCTCCTGCCGCGTGTGATTCCGATCGAACCGGTACGTGCCATCGGCTTCCCATCGGGCGGTCCACTTCGCCTCGAGGCCTTCGAGCGCCGGTTTCTCGGGGAGGGTGATCGGGTGTTGATCCAATGTGCTCAGAGCTTGCTGCCCACGGAGGACTTGATTCGGGCGATCTCGTCGCGAATCAGGCGCTCGGCCACTTCCGAGACAATGTGCGTGACGAGCGCATTGGCCGCGTCCGGGGCGAGCCGAGCCAGGACGCGGCGGGTCACCTCGTCCACGAGCGCGTCGGTCACCATAGGCGCCTCGCCGGGCGCCGCCTGGCGCGGCACGGGCGTGACCGATTCGCCCTGCTCCATTGCGAACAGCGCGGCAAACATGTCGGCTACGAGGTTGCGGTCCGAGGCGGGTTGCGGTTCCGGGCGCGGCGCCTCTGCCGGCGGCGGTTCGGGTGCAAGCGAGGTCGGCAGCGAGGTCTCCGACAGCAGCTTCGAGACGGTCGGGACCCCGTGTGCGCGATCCTCGTCCTCGGTCGCCGGGTGAGCCGGCGCCGGACGGACGGGGTCGATCTCGAGCTGCGCAAACGCGGCGTCGAGCCGATCGAAGTAGTCACCGCCACTCGTTTCTCCGCCTCCGGTCGTGGGGCCTGCGGCTCTCAACGGCAGGGTCTCGACCGCCGGCGCGTGGCTCCAGTCTGCCGGCTCGGATCTGAGGGCGCCATCCGGGTGCGGCCGGACGGCATCCGGGCGCGCCGCGTGGGCGACGGCCGCTGGCGACGGCACGCCGGACTTGTGACCTCTGATGAGCTCCCGGACACGAGCGATGACCTGCTGCGGCTCGAAAGGCTTCACGAGCACGCCGTCGCTCTGCACCTGCTGCGCGCGCTGCTCGTCCACCGGCTCGAACGCCCCCGCGAGAAGGAGCACGGGGATGTGGGCCAGATCGGATCGGCCCTTCACGAAGGCGGAGACGTCGTAGCCGCTGCGCTTCGGCATGCCGATGTCGGCAAGCACGATGTCGGGCAACTCGGCCGGAATGCGCGCGATCGCCTGTTCGCCGTCCCCGACGGTCACGACCTGGACGTCCTCGCCCGAGAACGTCAGCTCGACGACGCGTTGAATCGTGACGCTGTCGTCGGCGAGCAGGAGCTTGTGCATTCCCTATGCCTCTCCGATGCCCACACGGGTCCGGGCATGCCTGTTGATGAAGTCTACGATCTCCTGCATCGCCGTGCCGGGGGGAAAGATGCCCCGAATCCCGATTTCATTCAACCTTGGGATGTCGGCGTCCGGAATGATGCCGCCGAGGACGACGAGGACGTCGGTCAAACCCTGCTCCCGCAGCAACTCGATGACCCGCGGGCAGATGTGCATATGGGCGCCGGAGAGGATGGACAGGCCGATCACATCGGCGTCCTCCTGCAGGGCCGCTGACACGATTTGCTCCGGCGTCTGCCTCAAACCCGTATAAATGACCTCCATGCCGGCGTCGCGCAGCGCCCGGGCTATCACCTTGGCGCCACGGTCGTGGCCATCGAGTCCCGGTTTCGCGATCACAACGCGGATCTTGGCGGGCATGACAGGTTCAGATTATCGGATCCTCGACGTACTCGCCCCACACTTCCCGGAGACCGTCGCACATCTCGCCAACCGTCGCCGACGCCCGTGACGCCTCGATCAGCGCGGGCATCAGATTGGCGCCGCGCTCCGCGTTCGTCTTCAGCCCGTCGAGCGCCCGTTCCACTCTCGCCTTGTCGCGCCTGCGCCGCATGAGTTCGAGGCGGGCCAGCTGCCGCTCGCCGACCGAGTCGTCCACGTAGAGCGTGCCGATCGACGCCTCCTCCTGGCTCACGAACTCGTTGACGCCGACGACAATCTGCTGCTTACCTTCGACCGCCCGCTGGAACCGGTACGCGCTCTCGGCAATCTCCCTCTGCGGGAACCCCCGTTCGATGGCGGCGACCATGCCTCCCATGCCGTCGATCTTCTCGAAGTAGGCCATCGCCTCGTCCTCGAGGTCGCTGGTCAGCTTCTCCACGAAATACGATCCGCCGAACGGATCGACGGTGTCGGCGACGCCCGTCTCATGCGCGATGATCTGCTGGGTCCGCAGCGCCAGCGTGGCGGCCGCTTCTGTCGGCAGCGCGAGCGCTTCGTCCAGCGCGTTGGTGTGCAGCGACTGCGTGCCGCCCAGCACCGCCGCCATCGCCTGCAGCGCCGTGCGGACGACGTTGTTGTAGGGCTGCTGGGCGGTCAGCGACACACCCGCCGTCTGGGCGTGGAAGCGGAGCTGCCACGACCGGGGGCTCGTTGCCTTGAACCGCTCGCGCATGACCCGGGCCCAGATGCGGCGTGCCGCGCGGAACTTGGCGATCTCTTCGAAGAAGTCGCTGTGGGAGTTGAAGAAGAAAGAAATCCTCGGGGCGAAGCTGTCAACGTCGAGGCCCGCCCGGATGGCATGCTCCACGTACTCCACGCCGTTGCGCAGCGTGAAGGCGAGCTCCTGCGCCGCGGTCGCTCCTGCCTCGCGGATGTGATATCCGCTGACCGAAATGGTGTTCCACCGGGGCACGTGGCTCGTGCAGAAGGCGATGACGTCGGTGACGAGCCGCATCGACGGCTCCGGGGAATAGATGAACTCTTTCTGGGCGATGAACTCCTTCAGGATGTCGTTCTGGATCGTTCCGGAGAGCGCCCGCCAGTCGGTTCCCCGGCGCTCCGCGACGACCAGATACATCGCGAGCAGCATGGGAGCCGGCGAGTTGATCGTCATCGACGTCGTGATCGCGCCGAGGTCGATACCGTCGAACAGCGCCTCCATGTCCTCGAGCGCCGCGACGCTGACGCCGCACTTGCCCACCTCGCCGAGCGCGAGCGGGTGATCGGGGTCGCGGCCCATCAGGGTCGGCAGGTCGAAAGCCACGCTCAGGCCGGTGCCGCCCGCCTCGAGCAGCCGGCGGTAGCGCTGGTTGGTCTCTTCAGGCGTGCCGTACCCGGCGAACTGCCGCATCGTCCAGAGCTTGCCGCGATAGCCGTCCGGATGAATGCCGCGCGTGTACGGGAACTGGCCGGGCTCCCCCAGGTCGCGCTCGTAGTCGAGAGAAGCGATGCTCTCCGGCGTGTAGAGGACCTCGACTGGTCTCACAGTGGAATTATATCGGTCTGCGGAGACAGACTAAGATTCCTCCATGGAAACCGGACCCATATTCGGCGCGATGCTGAAGGAGTTCGATCGCGCCGCGCGGATCCTGAAGCTCGATCCGGGCATCTGGCGCATCCTCACCTACCCGAAGCGGCAGATCGTCGTCTCGTGCCCGGTGCTGATGGACAACGGCGAGATCGAAGTCTTCCGCGGCTACCGTGTTCAGTACAACATCACGCTCGGTCCGGCGAAGGGCGGCATCAGGTATCACCCCGACGTGACGCTCGACGAGGTGACGGCGCTCGCGGCCTGGATGACGTGGAAGTGCGCCGTCGCGCACATCCCGTTCGGCGGCGGCAAGGGGGGCATTGTCTGCGATCCGACCAGGATGTCGCAGCGGGAGCTCGAGGCGCTGACGAGGCGGTACGTCGCCGAGATCATCGACGCCATCGGTCCCGAGAAGGACGTCCCGGCGCCCGACGTCAACACCAACGATCAGATCATGGCGTGGGTGATGGATACCTACAGCATGCACGTCGGCCACACCGAAACGGCCGTCGTCACCGGCAAGCCGATCGAGATGGGCGGATCGCTCGGACGCCGCGAGGCGACTGGCCGAGGGGTGATGATCGTGACGCGGGAAGCCGCCAGGCACCTCGGGTTGAACATCAAGGGCGCGACGGTCGCCGTGCAGGGATTCGGCAACGTCGGGTCGGTGTCGGCGGAGCTGCTCGCCGGCCTCGGCGCGAAGATCGTGGCGGTGACCGACTGGAAGGGGGGCGTGCTCAACCCGGGCGGCCTCGACATCGCCAGGCTGCTGGAGCACGTGCGGGCGCACAAGACCGTGGACGGCTTCCCCGGCGGCGATCCGCTCGACAACGACGGCCTCTGGGGCCTCGACGTGGACGTGCTGATTCCCGCGGCGCTCGAAAACCAGATCACGATGGACAACGCGCCGCAGATCAAGGCGAAGATCCTGACCGAGGGAGCCAACGGTCCCACGACGCCCGAGGCGCACAACCACCTTCACGAGCGCGGAGTGTTCGTCATCCCGGACATCCTGGCCAACTCGGGCGGCGTCACCACGTCGTACTTCGAATGGGTCCAGGACCGCCACGGCTACTTCTGGGAGCTGGACGAGGTGAACATGCGCCTCGAGAAGAAGATGGTCGAGGCGTTCGACGACGTGCTGCAGACCTCGTTGAAGTACGGCGTGGACCTTCGCACCGCCGCCTACATCGTCGCGATCTCGAGGGTCGGGATGGTCACCAAGATGAGGGGCATGTACGCATAGCCACCGGCACCTCGTCCTCTACGACGGCGTGTGCGGCCTCTGCAATCGCCTGAACCTGTTTCTCCTGACCCGCGACGTGCAGGAGGTCTTCTCGTTTGCCTCGCTCCAGAGCCAGACCGGCCAGTCGCTGCTTCAGCGGTTCGGCAAGGCGACCGGGGACCTCACCACCTTCTACGTGGTGACGGACTACCGCGCCGACTCGCCTGCGCTGTTGTCGAAATCACGCGCGGCCTTGTTCGTGGTGTCGAGGCTTGGCGGTGTCTGGCCGGCGCTGGGAACGTTCGGCGTGTTGCCAACGGCGATGCTGGACGCCGTGTACGACCTGGTCGCCCGCCATCGCTACCGCTTCTTCGGCCGCTACGAGACTTGCCCGGTACCGGCCCCGGAGCACAGGCGGCGATTCATCGACGACTGAACCGCACCGTCGCACCCTCGCACTGTAGCATCCGCTCACCCGATGCGGATGTCTCGCTTGAACACCACGAGCACCAGGACGATGTCCATGACGGCGAGGGCGGGCGTGACGAGCATCGCGCCGTTGGGGATCCGCGGCAGGCCGATCCATGCCGCAGCGCCGAGGATCGCGAAAGCAGCGGCGGCCTTCGGACCCAATTCGCCGGTCAGCCAGCCGATCAGGAGGAGAGTCGGAAAGGCGATCCCGGCAATCCACGCCGCCACTCCGACCGAACCCATGGCTAAGTGATACGGACGTTAACCACAGAGGCACAGAGAACACAGAGGAAACCCAAGTCTCTGCGTCCTCTGAGTCTCTGTGTTTGACGTCCGTGACGTCGCACCGTTAAGCAGTCACCCGGAACGGAACAAGCTCCTTCACTTCCCCGCTTGCGCCCTTGACGGTAATCTCGACGAGATACTCGCCGGCCGGAACGCTCGCCAGCCCCAGGGTGATTTCGTGCATGCCCTGGTCGGCATCGGTCACCGACACGGCAAGATCGGACATCTTCTGCCCGCCGCGGTTCAGAAGGACGGCTGTGGCCTGCGGCTTCTCCGTCCCGGGTCCGTAGGCGTTGAACCGGACCAGCACGCGCTCGGTGCGGGAGAACTCCCGGGCGGCCGCGGGAACGGCGTTGGCATCGGCAACGATGAGCCGGAGCTCGGGCAGCGTGCGCGCGCGGTAGACGCGCGGCGTGCTCAACACCACTTGCGGCGTCGTCAGGTCCGGCACGACGAAGTCGCGAATCTCCTGGTCGAGCGTGCCGCCCGAGGCCCCTTCGACCGTGAGCCGCAGCTCGAGCTTACCCGGTGGAGCTTCGAACACGAGGCGCCGCGGCC
>DASTDQ010000041.1:0-8519 GCA_035710305.1 Vicinamibacterales bacterium
GCGATCGGGTAATGGGTCGCCGACATGACCCTCACGTCGGCGCGCAGCAGCTTGTCCGAGCCCAGCCGCTCGAACTCGCCGTACTCGACCGCGCGCAGGATCTTGCTCTGGGCCGCCGGGGTCAGGTCCGCGATCTCGTCGAGGAACAAAGTGCCGAGGTCGGCGAGCTCGAACTTCCCCTTGACGCGATGCTGCGCGCCCGTGAAGGCCCCGCGCTCGTGGCCGAAGAGCTGGCTGTCGAGCAGGGTGTCGCTCAAGGCGGCCGCGTTGAACGAGACGAAGGGCCCGGAGGCCCGCCCGGAGGAGTTGTGGATGGCCCTGGCCAGGATGGTCTTGCCGGCGCCGGACTCGCCAAGGATGAGCACCGGCAGATCGGTCCGCGCGGCGACGCGCGCCCGATCGAGACACGCCTGCATGACGGCGTCGCGCGTGTAGAAGGCGTCGAGCGTCGCCTCGGCCTGATCGTAGACGTGCGTGCGTGCGGCCGCCATCCGGGTCAGCGGGAGGGCGTGGCCGGCGCGTTCCCGGCGGCCAGGGGACCAGCCGCCAGCGACTCGCGCATCTGTCTCAACGGTTCGAGCGCGTAACTGGCGAGAGACCGGCGGCCGACGACGACCGCGGCGCGGCCCGTCATGCCCGGAAGCACTGCACGGGGCCGTCCCTGCACGCCGACCGCCTCCGAGCCGAGCTCGGCGAAGGCTCGAAACGAGGCGCCCCGCGGCCCGGCGGTGGACGCGGGACTCAGCCACTTCAACGTGCCGTACTGCACGCCGTACCGCTCGTAGGGAAAGGCGTCGTACAACAGCTTCACGGACTGCCCCACCCGCACGAGCGCCATCCCGCGTTCGGGCACCATCAGCTCTGCTTGAAGAGGCTCGCCCGCGCACACGAGCTCGGCCATCAGATCGCTCTCGTCCACGATGGCGCCCGGCTGCCGGACGTGCAGCTTCACGACCGTGCCGTTGCAGGGCGCCCCGATCGACAGTGCGTTGCCCTCGCGCAGCGTGTCGCGATCGAGCACCGACTTGCGCGCCCTGAATGTGTTCATCTCTTCCGCGATCGTGCGCTCGATCTCCGTGAACGCGGCGCGCCGGGACTCCATTTCGAACGCCAGCCGCGCCATCGTGTTGCGCGAATCGACGATCTCGGTGCGCACGCGCTCCAGCTCGCCCGCGAGCTGTTCCACCTCGAGCTTCGCGCGATTGGCGTCGAGCAGGCTCAGCAGCCCCTCCTTGTACTCGCGCTCACGCTGGGCCGCAATGTTCTTCGTCAGCGCCAGCTGCTGCTCCTTGACGTCGGCCTGCCGCTGCAGCGTCACGAGCCGCTGTTCCAGCCGGACGCGCTCCTGTTCGTCGGCGCGCTGCTGGTTCTCGTACTTCGTCCGCTCGTTGGTGAGCCTGCCGCGCTCACCCGACAGCCGCGTGCCGACGGCCTGACGCTCCGAGACGCGATCGCCGACCAGCTCGGAGGTCAGGACGAAGAGGACGTCCTTCTCGGCGACCGACTGGGCTTCCGTCACGTTGACCGTCGAGACGATCCCGGGGTGGAGCGCGCGCACCGGGTCGGTGCCGCGCATCGGCTCGAGCACGAACGACGCCGACACCGTTTCAGGCACCTGCACGACGAACAAGGCCACGAGCGCCGTCATGAACAGCGCGATCAGCACAGTGGCCAGCGCGCGCACGGCCCAGGGAGGCGGCTCCTCGTCCAGGAACGGTGGCGGTTCCTCCGCCTTCGTCGTCGTCATGAAATCCCCAACTGCTGGCTCGCCAGATAGTAATAGAGGCCCTGACGTTTCATCAGCTCGTCGTGCGTCCCCTGCTCGACGAGCCGGCCCTGCTCGAGCACGACGATGAGCCCCGCGTTTCGAACGGTACTGAGCCGGTGGGCGATGACGAACGTGGTGCGCCCGCGAAGGAGCGTATCCATGTTCCGCTGCACGGCCTGCTCCGATTCGGTGTCGAGCGAGCTCGTGGCCTCGTCGAACACGAGAATCGGCGGCTTGTCATACAGGGCGCGCGCGATGGCGATCCGCTGGCGCTGCCCGCCCGACAACGCCAGCCCCGTCTCGCCGATTTTCGTGTCGTAGCCAAACGGCAGCCGCTCGATGAAGTCGTCGGCGCTCGCCATCTGCGCGGCCCACTTGACCCGATTCATGTCGGGCTCGCTCTCACCGAACGCGATGTTGCGCGCGATGGTGTCGGCAAAGACGTAGGCGTCCTGCAGCACGAAGCCGATCTGACGCCGCAGGTCGCGGTAGTTCAGCGTCTTCAGGTCGAGGCCGTCGAACAGGATGGCGCCTTCGGTCGGCTCGAGCAACCCGGCCAGGCACTTGACCAGCGTGGTCTTTCCCGACCCGCTGCGCCCCACGATCGCCACGGTCTTCCCTGCGGGCACGTCGAGCGTGATGTCCTGGAGGACCGGCGGCGCCTCCGGGCCACCGTACCGGAAACCCACGCGACGGAACGTAATCTGTCCCGTCAGGTCGCGGACAGAGCGCAGCCGCGAACGGTCGTGCCCCTGCTCCGGCTCCTGCTCGAACACGTCGCTGAGCCGATTGAGCAGCACCGTCGCCCGCTGAAGGCTGTCCCAGAGCAGAAGCAGGTTCGAGATCGGAACCGTGGCGAGGGTGAGGAGCGAGTTGAACGCCACGAGACCGCCGATCGTCAGCCGTCCGCCGAGGACCTCGTGCGCACCCGCCCAGAGGAACAGGCCAAGACCCAGGAAGGTCACGGCGTCGATGGCCCCGTCGTAGGTCATGACCGTGAAGTCGGCACGAAACAGCTTGTGCGCAACGCGCTGGAACTGGCCGAGCATCAACTGCCTGAACATCGGCTCTCCGCCCACGGCCTTCACGGTCTCGATCCCCTTGATGGCGTCCACCTGATACGAGTGGTACCGGCCGTAGGCGTCTTCGAGGTCGTAGATGGTCGGCCGGAGCCAGCGGACGGCCATCACCATGAGGAGCGCGTAGAACGGAGCAGTGGTGAGGAACACTGTCGTCAACCACGGGCTGTAGACGGCCATCAGCGCGGCGGTGACGGTCAACTGCGCCACTGCCGTGACGCCGGAAATACCGTGTTGGACCAGCAGGTCGCGAACCTGCCGCATGCCCTCGATGCGGCGCTGCAGGTCGCCGGTCCGCCTCGTCGCGAAGTACGACATCGGCAGCGCCAGCAGGCGGCGTGTGATGAAATCCAGTCCGGACGCATCGATGCGCACGGCGACAAAACTGAGCAGGTACCGCTGCGCCAGCACCGACGCGACGATGAACACCATCGTCCCGCCCATCGCCACGATGAGGAGACGCAGCAGCGACAGGTCCTGCTCGACCAGCACGCGATCGACGATGACCTGCGTGAAGACCGGCAGCACCATCTGCAGCACGCTGACGACCACGGCGAGGCCGAGCGCCTTGACGATGAGCGGCCCGTGCGGCTTGACGATCGGCCACAGCCAGCCAAGCCCGCGCGCGGCCCGAGGGGCCTGCTCGAAGGCGGGCGTGTAATCGAAGAGCGCCGCGTACGCGGTCCATCGGCGCTCGAATTCCTCGCGAGGCAGCTTGCGGTACCCGAGCGCGGGATCGGCGACGAATGCGCTGCGCGGGGTGACGTGATAGAGCACGAGCCAGTGCTCTCCGTCCCAGTGACAGATGGCCGGCAGCGGCATCCGATCGAGGTTGTGCAGGGAGGCCTTGACCGATCGCGCGGCCAGGCCCAGCTCCTCGGCCGCGGAGCACAACGACCGCAAGCTCGTGCCGTCGAGCCCCGTGTTGACCAGCTGCCGGATTCGCGCGAGCGACACGTTCCGCCCGAAGTGGCCGGCGATCATGGCCAGGCACGCGGCGCCGCAGTCCATTTCGTCGATCTGCCGGACGAACCGCATGCGTCGGATGCGTCGCTTGCGCTTGACGAAATGCCCGGCGTCCTCGAACGGCGCCTCGTCGGCGGCGTGTTCCGACTCGGCCTGATCGAGCTCCGCGTCGTCAACCTGGCGCTGCGCGGCCGCGCCCGCCGGGAGCAACTCCTTCTCGATGCCAGCCGGCGTCTGCGCCCGGTTCTTGAAGTCGTACTGCTGAATCCGCTCCTCGAGCCGGCGGCGGAAGTCTGGAAGTCCGTCCGCCAGCCGCGTCACGGTCTCCGGGCTGAGCGCGAGCAGACGGCACGTCGTCATCGCCTCGACCGTCGCGGTTCGCGGCTTCCCGGCCAGCGCTGACACCTCACCGAAGTACTGGCCCTCGACGAGGCTCGCCATGTAGCGTGGAGCGCCGTCGACCATCTTCATCACGCGCACTCTGCCCTCTTCGATGAGGTACAGGGGCCCTGGAGGATCGCCTTCCGCGACGATGACTTCTCCCGCAGCTGCCACCCGCGGCTCGAGCTCGGCCAGCACGATGCCCACCATCGCCTCGGCCGGCAGGCGGCCGAATGCCGGAAAGTCGCGAAAGAACCGCTGCAGCGTGTCGTGTTTGAGCTGGAGCTCGAGGTAGGTGCGGATGTGCGGGTCCGCCGCGACCAGTTCCTGAAACGCGGCGCGATCGAGCCGCAGGGCCAGCACATCGCTGGTGGCCCGTACCGTGGTCGGCCGGGGCCAGCCGTGCAACAGCTCGGTCTCGCCGAAGCTGTCGCCCGCATGAAGCACGTTCAGCGGGACCTCGTCGTCGTGGTCCGTGCGCTTGACGACGCGAGCGCGGCCGCTCACGAGGACGTAAAGTGCGTCGGCCGCCTCCCCCTCCTCGGCCAGGACACCGCCGAAGGGGAACGACGCCGGGACGAAGCGGCTGACGACCCGCGCGCGAGTCTCCTCTGGAAGGAACCGGAGGATAGGAAGCTCGTCGAGGATCCCGGGGTCCGCCACAGGACCTCAGTTCTTCGCCCGCCGCGTCACGTGCTCTCGAGCCGCGCGCCGCGTGGCATTGTCGAGCGCTGCGCGGCGCGCACGCTCGGCGACGCGGTCGTCGTCGAGAGACGGCGCGCTGCGGCCGATCACGGCGCCGACGTCGAATCGATCGTCGGCCGCCAACGGCCCCAGGACCTGTCCCAGCTCGACCGAGAGCAGACGATCCCGGTGCTGCTGCGGAATCTCTTCGAGGAAGACGCGCGTCCGCGTGACCTGACGCCGGGCCAGCGCGGCGACATCGTGGAGGGACAGGCCGTCTTCCCTGACGCAGAGGATTGCTTCGCGTGCGGCGTGCTCGGTGGCAAAGGTGATCGAGTCGATCTCGATGATCGTCCAGTCGAGCGCCTGGGCGTTGACGACCTCGCGAAGGCAGTCTTTCGACGTCAGTCGATCGCTGAGGGACGAAAAGCTCTCCTCGAGGCGAAGAGCGGCTGCAAGCCGCTCGCGCGTGTCCGCCTCAGGACGCATCGCCAGCCAGTGCGCGTGCTGTCGCGCGAGCCTGTTGACAGACGCCTCGATCGCCGGCGAATCGAGGCTGCCGGCAGGCGGGACGGCGCCGCCCGCGGCGACGATCGCGGCCACGCGTCCGGCAAACGACCGCTCGAAGGCGTCGAAGCAGCCGGAGCAGATGCCCTCGGCCACGGCGGCGGCCTCGAGCTGGCGCGGCGAGGCCGCATAGCGATCGACCACGTCGTCCATGTCGGCGGTCCACATGCGCCGCAGGACGCCGCGGCGCAGGTGCGCCATCCACTCATCCCCGGATACCCCGACGCCGTCGAGCCACTCGTTCATTTCGGCCCCGGAGATCAGATCGCGGTCGTACCGGAACGCCGTCGCCGCTTCGTCCACGACGCGCTCCTCCAACCCGGTGCGTTCGGCCTCGGCGCGCGCCGAGCACGCCAATCCCTCGGTGAGACGCCGTTCGAAGTCGGACCACTCGCCGTGCACCATGGCACCGATCGCGACGTCGATCCAGAGGAAGTCCACGTCGCCGATCGAGAAGGAGTACTGATCCCAGAACGCCGAGAGCCGGCTGCGTGACGCAGCAGAAATGCCCATTTCCAAGGGGGTGGCCGGCAATCATAGCAGCCAGCCGCACGAAGATCTTGCTACAGTCTGGACATCGGGCCGACGCGCCATTGCGTGTCGCCATGTGAAAAGGAGTCCTTGATGACCGCCGCGACGCTCGCCTTCCAGAAGCGGATTCTGGCCAACCAGAAGCGCATTCTCGCGAACCAGAAACGGATCGAAGCCAACCAGGCCAAGCTGGACAGGGTCCTCGCCAACCAGAAGGCGATCCTGGCACGGCTCAAGTAAGCGGGCGTCGCGCGGCCTGGGCACGCCGACGCCGGGCGAGCCGCTTCGCCCACAGCAGCCCTACCAGCGCGAAGGGTACGGCGTAGATGGCGAGCATGGCCCGCGGCGGACGCAAATCGTAGGTGGCCTGGACCTCGGAGTCGATAGCGCCGCCGCCGGTTGCGCTCTCGATCTCGACGCGCACGGCAAAGCGGCCTTCGTGATCCATCAGGAGCGCCGCGAACAGACGGGCGCGATTGTCGTCAACCGGTGCGGCCAGGGCCGCTTCCAGGCGGCCATGCCGGTCGAGCGGACGGACCGAGACACGCGCGCGCAGATCCGGGCTGAGCGCCTTCGCATCCGGCTGATCGATCAACACCCAGAACTGCCCTCCGAGCGAACCATCGTCGGTGGCATCGGGATCCGTCCAGATGGAGATCCGATACGGGCCGGCGGCCTGGTTCGAGACGATCGGATACGGCGGGCCGTTGTGAGCCTCTGCCGGGCGAGCGCAGGCAGCGGCACTTACCACGAGCGCGCATGTCCAGATCACTCTCGTCATGCCATCGCGCCAAGCCCACGCATCTGCATCGGCTGCGAGAGGATCCAGACGGCGGCTATCGCGAGCGCGAGCGTCACGGCAGCCCAAGGGACCGTGGCGCGCCAGGCGTGGTCCGCGTGATCGCGCTGGGAGATCAGGTAAGCGACCGCGAGCGAGCCGATCGCACTCATCAGGATGACGCCAACCTCGATCGGAAACACCGAACCCGGTTGCATCCCCGTCCAGCTCCAGATCGGTGCCCCGAGCGCGGCCCGACCCAGCAAGTCGATCGCGGCGCTCTGGATCACGGGAACAACCGTCAGCGCGCCCGTCAGGAGATGGAACCCGTAGTGCGAGAGCCATACGCCGAAACCCAGCGGAACGAGCGCGGGCGCGTAGCTGGCGGCCGTGCGGACGCTCGACAGCAGCGAGCCGCCGGTGAGCCAGGCCGTGGCCGCGCCCGCCGACCCGAGCAGCAGGACCGGAGCCACGACCAGGACGGTGACAAACAGGATCGCGAGCGAGAGCGCGCCGGACGTCGTGCCGAGCGAGTGCGCGACAAAGTGTTCGAACGCGTGTGCGGGGGCAGACATCCCGAACGCGTTGAGCACGCCGCCAAAGACGAAGACGACGAAGAGGACGGCGATGTCCGGGCGCCGCGACAGACGTCCGATGCCAGAGCGGCGGCCGTTGTCGGTCAGCTCGAGACCCGGCGTCCGGGCGGCGAGAGCGATGTTGTCGTGCGGGCACGCGTGCACACAGTCCAGACAGAACGTGCAGTCCAGGTTTCCCACTTTCGACGGAAGGAACAGCGCGAGCTCGCATCCGCGCTGGAGCACCGATCGCGGCGCGGCGGGGTCTCGCCGGCCCCGGATGCAGTCCACGGTGCGGCAGCTCCGGCACGTCTCGGGCTGAAGCACGCGCAGCTCGAGAGGCGACACTGTCGATCCCGCGAAGCTGAACTGCCCGATCGGGCAGAGATACTTGCAGAACGTGGCGCCGGCAAAGAGCAGATCGACGACGAGCGCGGCCGCGAAGTAGCCGAGCACCAGCCATGCCGTCGCGCGCGGAAGCGCCCACAGATCGTAGAGCTCGTAGGCAAACAGGACCGCGACCACGAGCGCAATCCCGATCCACTTGCGCCTGAGAGATCGCGGCCACCTGAGAGACGGGGCGCGCAGGCGCCGGCCGGCATCGCGGACGAGCACGAACGGACAGCCGGTGCAGAAGAAGTTGCCCGCGGCCACGAGAGCCACGACGAGAAGCCCGCGATAGTGAACCCAGGAGAGCACCGTGGAGGCATTGGCGGGGGCGACCTGCGGACCGAAGAGGCCGTGCAGGACGAGCACGGCGGCGACACACAGGAGAACGAGCTGGAGCGACGTCCGTGCGTGAGGCCAGCGCAGGAACGGCCCGATCACGGGCCAGCGTAGAACGTCGGTCGGCGGCCCCTCACTCATCCCGGCTGGGCGGGAGCCGTCACACGTGGGCGGTGAGACCGTGATCCCAGTTGCACGTGCACTTCTGCGTCGCCGCCTCCGACCGTGTCGGAAACATGTGGTAGTACATCGCGACCACCATCGGGATGAAGACGATCGTGTTGTAGAAGAGGTGCAGCTCGACGCGCGGGACCCAGAACTGGACGAGGCTCGTCGGCACCGGGCGCCCGCCGAGGTTGTAACCCGACCACCACTGGACCAGCAGGAGCAGGTGCTCGATATGGTGGAAGAACTGGATGCCGAGCGCGATCGTCCACCATCGCCGGTCGGCCCCGCCCGTGAAA
>DASTDQ010000042.1:0-9979 GCA_035710305.1 Vicinamibacterales bacterium
GAAGAACTCGATCGCCCGCGGGTCGCGGGACTGTCCCAGCCAGAACATCGCCTGGCGTCGCACCTCGGGGTTCTTGTTCGTGCGCGCCACCTCCATCAGTTTCGGGACGCCCTCGTTCTTCGGCAGCCGGCTCAGGGCGAAGACGGCCTTCTTCTTGACCTCGGTGTCGGGGTCGTCGAGCGCGTCCGAGATGGCCCCCGCCGCCTTTTCTCCCGCCCGCTGCGCGAGCCAGAAGACGGCCGTACCGCGCACGTCGGCCGTGAGATTCCCGCGCGCGATCGCGATCAGCCGGTCGGCGGCTTGCGGGACCGCGTGCAGGGCGATGGCCATGGTTGCGTGGTTGGCGACGTGGCGCGACGCGTCGGACGTTGCGAGCGTTGCGAGCCAGTCGAGGCTCGAGGCCGGGGTGATGCCGGTCAGCCAGTGCAGCGTCAGCCCGCCAACGTCGAGGACGCACTCGGGCGTGGCCACGCGAATCTGCTGAACGCGCGCGGCGTCGATTCGAAAGAGCACGTACATCGAGGTCGCGCCTTCGAGCTTCAACGGCCCGGTCTGGCGCCCTGTCGGCTGCGGATCGTTGGACCAGCACCCGACGCTGCCGTTCCGGCCGGCGAAGGGCACCTCGTAGCCGGCCCACGCCGGGCCGGGGACGCTCTTCATGAGCGAGGCGATCTCGCGCTCCGCCGTCTGCTGCGCGGCGCGCGGCTGCAGCGTTCCGTTGACGACCGACGGTGTCTGCGCCGAGGCCGTCAGCGCGACGAGCGGGAGGATGGCTGCGGCAAGCAGGCGGCGTTTCATGCAGATCCTCCTACTTGAGCAGCTCCAGCATGTAGTCCCTCGCGACGGGCGACTTCATCAGGGCCAGCTTCTCGACGATCCGTCTCTTCAGGTTGCGGTCGCTCTCCTTCCTCGCGAGCGCGACGAGCGCTTCCGCGTTCTGCTGGATGAAGAGCGCGTCGATGATGGCCTCCTTGACTTCGACGCTCGTCTGTTTCGCGTAGAGCGTGATGAGCGTGTCGCTCGTACGCTGGGCGCCCATCATGCCGAGGTGCTGTATGGCCCTGCGCCGCAAGTCCATGTTCGAGTCATTGGTCGCGATCTCGATGAGGCGAGCGGGATCGCCTTTCGCGCCCATGAAGATCGACTGCACGATCTGCGACTTCACGTCGGGATCCGTTTCTTTCTGATAGAGCTGCCAGACCTCGTCGTGGGCGCCCATCGCGCCAAGCTGCCGGATCGCCTCCGCGCGCAGCTCGGGCGTCTTCTCGCTCGTCGCGGCGGCCAGCACGCGCGCGCGGTCGCCCGACATCATGAACGACCGGAGGATCTGCCGCTTGACGACCACGTCGTTCGACGCGCTGTAGATCTCGCTGAGCAGCTGGCTGTTGGCTTGCGATCGACCCATGCCGAGGTACTGGAGCGCCTTGAGCTGCAGGTCCGGATTGCCGCCGCCCTTGGCGATGCCCGTCAGGATCTGGCGCGCCTGGGGCGAGTTGCTCTGTGCCAGCACGAACAGCGCGCGCTCCTTGAGGCGCGGCGACTGGCTGCTCTTCAGCAGGTTCTCGAGCATCGGCACCGCACGCTCGGGATCCGAGCGCTGCAGACCCTGGAGTGCGAGCAGCTTCAGTTCCTCGTCGGCCTGCGCCTCGGGCGAGACCGGCTGCCCGGCACGCTGACGCACCTGGATCTCGAGCGCCCGCGCGTCGGCGAGCCACCGGCTGGATGGATAGGTCTTGATCAGCTCGTTGACGGAGGCGATGGCCTCGGCCTGCCGATTCAGCCTGTCCAGCGAGTACGCCCGCCAGTACAGCGCGGCATCGGCCCGCGTGCCCTTGGCGTCGGCGATCGCGGAGAACTGCTCGATCGCCCGCGCCCACTGCTGGCGCTCGATCGAGTTCTGTCCCTGCTCGTAGAGACCGTCCATGCGATCGCGGGAGCCGCGCACACGGTCCCGTCTGGCTTGATCCGCGTCCCGCCTGGCTTGGTCGGCATCGCGCCTGGCTTGCTCGGCGTCTCTCCTGGCTTGCTCGGTGTCACGCTCGGCTTGACTCGACGCCAGCTCGAACAGCGCCGTGGCCGGTTCGAGCGGCTCCAGCTGCAGCAGCGGCTCCAACTGCAGCAGTGGTTCCAATTGCAGCAGTGGTTCCAATTGCAGCAGTGGTTCCAACTGCAGCAGTTCCAACTGCAGCAGCAGATCGAGCTCCGGCGGCGGTGGCGGCTCCGGCGGCGGTGGCAGCGGTGGCGGCTCCGGCGGCGGTGGCAGCGGTGGCGGCGGTGGCGGCTCCACCCGCTGCGCGGTCCCGGGCCGCTGCTCCGCCCCCGCAAGCCCGGGGCTCACACTCAGGAAAGCCGCTGCCAGCATCCCCGCCACCGCCACGCATCGTCGTCTTGTCATCTCACCCTCTCACCGTCTGTGACTCTCATCTCTTCCTTCACGACACGCAGCCTGAAGATCAGATCCTGCTCGTCGATGCGCTCGCGCAGCCGCGCGATCTCGTCCGGCTCCCGGTCAACCGGGCCGTTGGCGACGTCCACGAGCACACGCTCCAGGTCTTCCAGGAGGCTGCCCATCTCCGCGTCGCCGATGTTCTGAGCCGATCGGCGATACAGCCGGCCCGCCGAGACGAGGTCCGCCGCACGCTCCCGGTCGCCGATGCCGTCGCTGATCGTGTAGTCCGCGTTGACCAGCTCGACGAGGACCCGCTCTGAACGATCGAAGTGATCCTCGACCTCCGCCCGGAGCACCCGATCGGCGCTCGCCCAGTCAATCGCGATTGGCGCAGGCGGCTCTTCCGGCGGGCGATCCCACACACGACCCAGCGCGAAGGCGCCGACGACGAGCACCGCGACGCTCGCCGCGAACGCCCAGCGCGGCAGCGCGAGATTCCACCGCGGCCGCTGCGCGCGCGGTACCGGCAGGAGCGGCTCGATCCTCGCCCACATCTCGCGCTCGAACCCGGTCGGCGGCTCCGCGAGCGGCGTTGTTTCGACGGCCGCGAGCACGTCGCGCAGTTCGCGATCGAGTGCGCGGCACTGCTCGCATTCCGACACGTGAGCCTCGACGCGCGCGCGGTCGGACGGCGTGCTTTCGCCGTAGTAGGCCAACAGCAGATCCTCGTCGCTCAGATGGCGGCCCTCGCCTGATGACACCTCATGCCTCCTTGAACGGCGCCAGCGCCACGCGCATTTTCCTCACGGCCCGGAAGATGCTGTGCTTGGTGGCGCTCGTGTTCAGGCCGAGCGCGTTCCCGATTTCGTCGATCGACATCCCCTCGACGTGCCGCAGCACGAACGCCGCGCGCTCGAGCGTCGTCAGGCACCGCATCGTTCCCTCGATCCGCGTCCCGATCTCGCCGGCCAGCACCAGACGATCCGGCAGCGGCTGAAGCGTGGGCTGTTCGTGCCAGCTGCGCCCGTCAGCCGACGTATCACCCGGCGCCTCGTGCCGCCGGGTCCTGCGGAGGTAGTCGATCGCGCAGTTGATGGCGATCCTGGTCAGCCACGTCCGCACGTTCGCCCGCGCCTCGAAACGCCCAAGCTGCGAGTGCGCCTTGAGCCACGTGTCCTGGACCACGTCCCGTGCGTCCTCGGCGTTGCCCGTCATTCGGTAGGCCACCCCGTACAGATAGCGGCTGTGGCGCTCCACGAGCGTACGAAAGGCCTCCCTGTCGCCGCTTCTCGCGTCGGCGACGGCAGCGTCGTCGCTCGCCTGCATGCTTCAAGTTAGACGGGGACCGCGGCCATTGGTTGGCCGGCGGCCCGATCTGCGGTATCATGTCGGGCACATCTTCGGAGCGACCTGTGTTTCCCAACGCTGTTCACGCCACGTTTGCGCACTCGGTGACCGCGCTGCTTGTCAGCCCGGCCGTCGTTCGCATTACGAAGGCGGGACGGCTCGATTGGCTGGTGCCGCCAGGTCATTCCGGATGATGTAAGACCACACCTTCTTCGCGAGTTTCGAGGGCCATCATCCGGACAGGGTGATGGCCCTTTTGTTTTGGTACGTAGTGTCCGCCTTCAGGCGGACCGGGGAGGTTGCAGTGTCACGCTTCACACAATGGGTCACCTTCGACTGCTTCGGCACGCTCGTGGACTGGCAGACGGGGCTTGCCTCGTTTCTGGCTCCGTACGCGGGCGACCAGGCGGGAAGCATCGTTCGCGCGTATCACGCCCACGAGCGCATCCTCGAGCGCGGCTACAGACCGTACGCAGAGGTGCTCGCCACCGGGCTGACGCGCGCGGCCGCCGAGCACGGCGTCGAGCCGGTGCCGCAGGACGCTTCCGCGCTCCGCCGCGCGTGGGCGTCCATGCGCCTCTTCGACGACGTGGAGCCGATGCTGGCGGAGCTGCGCTCGAGGGGCTACGGGCTGGCGGTGCTGACCAACTGCGATGACGATCTGTTCGAGATCACGCATCGCTCGTTCAAGGCGCCGTTCGACCTGTTCCTCACGTCGGAGCGCGTGCGCGGCTACAAGCCCGCGCCGTGGCACTTCCGCGGGTTCGAGCGCGTGACGGGCGCCAGCCGGACCGGGTGGGTGCACGTGGCGTGCAGCTGGTACCACGACATCGAGCCGGCGCGCCGGCTGGGAATCTGGCGCGTGTGGCTCGATCGCGAGCGCACCGGCGAGGATCCCTCGTCGGCGTCTGCTGTCGTGCACGCCGCCGGTGATGTTGTCCCGGCGGTCGCCCGTCTGCTCGAGACTCCACGCGGAGGGGTTCCTCCGCGCCGTGAGGTCGCGTCGCTGGCCGGAGTGTAGGGCTCGGCGGGGAGCCCTACCTCCGCGGCGCCGTGAAGGACAGGTTGCTCGAGAAGAACGGGAGCACCTTCGTTTCGATTCTCTCGACGACGCGGTTCGTGTGGTCGCCTTCGTAGGTCTCGAAGGTGTGCGCCACGCCGAAGTCGCTGAGGATCTGGTCCATCTGCCGGTTCGAGGCGGCCAGGCCGTCCAGCGTGCCGACCTCGATCGTGATCGCCTTGTACTTCTTCAGGTTCGTGACGTACTGATCGATCATCGCGAGCGGCGCGTTCGCGGCCCACTTGGCGATCACGAGCGGCTGCGGCTCGCCGTCTTTCACCGGCATGTCGAAGAAGTCGGGCGGGTTCTTCGGATTCGGCGACCACGCGGCGGCAAGAGCCGCCTGCACGTTGCCGAATCCGCCGCGCCCGCGGCCTTGCCCCGCACCGGCTCCCCGTCCGCCGTTGCCGCGGCCGGCGGCTGCCGGTTCACCCGAGCGATCCGGCGGCGGCGCCGCGGCGCGGGCGCCGCGGTTGCCCTGCGCGGGGGCGGCGTTCTGCATCAGGCAGCACGCGCTCATGACGTCGAGGCTGGAGAAGACGTCGGGCCGCTTCATGCCGATCCTGATCGTCCCGTAGCCGCCCATGGAATGGCCGCCGAGCCCGCGGCTCATGCGATTGGCGATCGTTCGATAGTGGCTGTCGATGTACGACACGAGGTCTTCCGCGATGTAGCTCTCCCAGTCGCCGGTCGTCGGCGACGAGGAATACATGCTGCCGGAGTGCTTGGTGAAGGCATCCGGGCTGACGAGGATCATCTCCTTGAGCGTGCCGGCGGCGATGGTCTTGTCGGCCGCCTCGGCGAGGTTGGTGAACGTCATCCAGCGTTCCGCCGTCAGGCCGTAGCCGTGCAGCAGGTAGACGACGGGGTAGCGCTGGTTGCGGCTCGTCGCGTAGCTGGGCGGCAGGTACACGAAGACATCGCGGGCGGGCGAGTCCCCCTCGAGATTTCCGGCGAGCGAGGCGCCGTGCACCATGATGCGTTCCACGGTGCCCTTCTTCACCGGCGCAGCCGTCTGCGCCGCAGCCGGAGCGGCAACGCCGGCGACGACGAGACACGCCAGCCAGGCGATCCCGTGATTTCCCCGAGCGCGCGCGCGAAGTGGTGTCATGTCGTCCTCCAGCCTGATCGATCGGCGGCGATTGTACGTCAGCCGTCCCTGGTGCACGGGACGTGGTCGACCCGTCAGCGTTGCCCGAGCCCGCACGCGACATGGTATATTTCATACCATGGAAACGACCATGGATCGTGCCGGCCGTCTGGTGATTCCGGCAGAGGTCAGGCGCGAGGCCTCGATCGAGCCGGGCACGCCGCTCGATGTGCGTTGGCGGGACGGCATCATCGAGATCGAGCCGCGCCCGATGGCGGTGTCATTGGCGCGGCAGGGGAGGCTTCTGGTGGCGAGACCCGCCAAACGGGTTCCCCGTCTCCGCGCCTCGACCGTCGAGCGGACCCGGCGCGATCTCGCCAGACGCCGCGGATGACGATGTCCGCCGCCATCGTTGCCGTGGACACGAGTTGCATGGTGGCCGCCGTCTGTTCGTGGCACGAACACCATCCGGCAGCGGCGGCCGAAATCAATCGGCGGCTCCAGCGAGGCCAGCGCCTGTGCGTGCCGGCGCCCGCCCTCGTCGAGACCTACGCCGTTCTCACGCGTCTGCCGCCGCCGCATCGGTTGACGGCCAAAGACGCCTGGGCGCTCATCGAGGGCAACTTTGTGACCGGAGCTCTGCTCGAGGTACTCGACGGAGGCGGGTACGTCGATCTCCTGCGCCGCGCCGCCAGTCAGGACGTCGCCGGGGGGAGAACCTACGACGCGGTCATCGGTGCGTGTGCCCGCGAAGCTGGTGCGACGGTCCTGCTGACGTTCAACCGGCGCCACTTCGACCCGGCGCCTCCCGGGCTCCAGGTCCTCGAGCCGGCCCTCGCCTGACGTCTCGACACGAGGTCCGCCGCGCCCCATCGACTGACGATGGGGCTTGACAGTCATCCCCCGCGCGATCGACGATGCTCCCATCGTTTAACGATGGGAGCGCATGGGCAAAACCGACGAGCCGCCTGACCTGCTGCCGGGCACCCTGGACCTGCTGGTGCTGAAGACGCTGCAGCGCGGCGTGATGCACGGCTACGGCATCGCGCAGCACCTGAGAACCGCGTCCGACGAGGTGGTGCAGGTGGGCGAGAGCTCGCTCTATCCCGCCCTGCAGCGCCTGCTCCTCAACGGATACGTCAAGGCGGAGTGGGGCGCCTCCGAGAACAACCGGCGGGCCCGCTACTACACGCTGACGGCGGCGGGGCGGAAGCAGCTCGCCTCCGAGCGGCAGGAGTTCGACCGCCTGATTGCGGCCATTCAGAAAGTGCTGGCGACGTCATGATCGAGCGGCTGCTGCGGCGGGTTCGGTACTGGCTTCGATCCCGCCGCGAGGACGCGGCGCTGCGCGAGGAGCTCGAGTTCCACCACGCGATGAAGCAGCAGGAGCTCGAGCGGGAGGGGATGGACGCCCGCAACGCTCGACTGGCCGCGCGTCGCGACCTCGGGAACGCGACGCTGGCGCGCGAGACGGCTCGCGCCGTCTGGATCTGGCCCTGGCTCGACAGCGTGAAGCAGGACGTGAGCTACGCCGTTCGAAGCCTCCGGCGTCAGCCCGGCTTCACGTTCGTGTCGCTCATCGTGCTCGGGATCGCGATCGGACTCAACACGAGTTTTTTCACGGTGTTCGCGGGCCTGGCCATCCGTCCCATGCCGGGCGTGGCCGACGCCGGCCGGGTCGTCACCGTGTCTGGCTTCAATCCACTCGTGCGTGCCGTGAACGGATTTTCGTTTCCCGAATACGAATTCCTGGCGTCGCAGTCGCGAGCGATTGCCGGCCTCGTGGCCCACCGGCCAATGTCGATCCGTCTCCAGACCGAGAGCGTCGGAAAGTCCACGGGCGCCTATCTCGTGACCGCGAACTACTTCGACGTCCTCGGCGTCCGGATGGAACACGGCCGGCGCTTCCAACCCGGCGAGGACCGCCGTGGGTCGCAGGCTGTCGCCATCCTGAGTCACGAGCTGTGGCAGACGCGCTTTGGCGGCGACGCGGCCATTGTCGGGAGGCAGGTCCGTGTCAACGGATTGCCCGTGACGGTGGTCGGGATCCTGTCGCGCGATTTCGGCGGGCCCGAAGGATCGGCCAGCCGGATCTGGCTTCCGTTCTCGATGCAGCCGCTGCTTCGCCCCAACGATCCGTTCGAAACGCAGATGCTCGAGAGCGCCCAACACTGCTGCGTGAACGTGGCCGGCCGGCTTGCGACGGGCGCGACGCGCGCGGCGGCGCAAACGGAGATGCAGCTCCTGAGCGGGCGGTTTCGCGCCAGCGCCGGCATTCCGGAGCGGGCCATCGCTGTCGAGGGCACGCAGTTTCTCCGCGGCGGGCGCGCCGCCAGCGGCGCCGTCGCCATCCTGGGCGTGCTGTTCGTGGCGATGACGCTCGTGCTCCTCATCGCGTGCGCGAACGTCGGCAACCTGCTGCTCGCCCGCGCGACCGCGCGCGTGCGGGAGATCGGGGTGCGCCTGTCGCTCGGGGCCGGCCGCGGGCGCATCGTCCGGCAGCTGCTGACCGAGGGTTTTGTCCTGGCGTTGATCGGCAGCGCTCTGGGCGTGCTCCTTGCCGCGCTGCCGCCAATCGTGCTTCGACTCCTGTCTGGCGACTCGGCCCCCTTCGACTTGAAACCGGACGGATGGGTGCTCGGCTACGGTCTGCTGCTCGCCGTCGTGTCCTGCGTGGCCTTCGCGCTGGCGCCGGCGCTGCATGCGACGAGCGGCAATGTGGCGAACGCGCTCAAGGACGATTCGAAGGTTCTCGCGGCGCGGTTTCCGCTCCGCACGACGCTCCTCGCCGTGCAGGTCGCCGTGTCGGTCGTGATGCTCACCAGCGCCGGCCTTCTCCAGCGCGGCGTCGCGCGGGCCAGCGTGCTGGATCCAGGATTTGTCGTTGACGACGTGTCGGTGGCCACCATCGACCTTCCGGACGCATACGATCCGGCGCGAGTGGTGTCGCTGGTGTCAGACGTCACGTCGGGGCTGCGGGCCGCGAAAGTGGAACGTTTCGCGTTCGTCACGAACGAACCGCTTGGCGACAACAGCTTCATGATGGGCATGCGCCTTCAGGGTGAGTCCGAGGATCGGATGAGGACCATCGAGGTCGTCAACATGTCGCCGGGGTATTTCGACACGCTCGGGATTCGCCTCGTTGCGGGGCGAGGCTTCGACGACGCCGACGCCGGCAGAGACGTGGTCATTGTCAACGAGTCGATGGCCCGTCTCTGGCCGGACAGCAGTGCCCTGGGCCGGTCCGTCATCATCGCCCGGGGCGGCCAGCCCATCGAGATCGTGGGGATCGTCCGGGACTCTCACGTCGCCAGCATGGAGGCCATCGAGCCGGTGCTGTTCCTGCCGATCGGAGGCAGTGTCAACGTGTTCGGGGATCGGCCGCCGAAGCTGCTCTTTGGAACCTCGGATCCGTCAGCCGCCGCGACGGTTGCCGGGATCGTCGAGCGTGTGGACAAGGACGCGCGCGTCGAAATTACTCCGATGAAGGAAAGGCTCGACGACTGGCTGGGCGGACTTGCGATGGCGCCGCTCGCGGCGTCGGCGCTCGGCGCGTTCGCGCTCGGCGTCGCCACCGTCGGCATGCTCGGCGTGTTCTCCTACGTCGTCCGGCAGCGGACCCGGGAGATCGGCATCCGCATGGCGCTCGGCGCGCGCGCCGCAGACGTGATCCGGGTAGTCCTCGCGTCGAGCTCGAAGGCCGTGGCGGCGGGTCTTGCCGTCGGGTTTCTCGGCGCGGTCGCCGCGTCGCAGGTCCTCCGCGGCTCGCTGTACGGGGTGAGCCCCATGGACCCGATCGCGTACGGCGCCGTGGTCCTCGTGATGGCAGTCGCGGCCCTCGCGGCCAGCTACGTTCCCGTTCGCCGGGCCGTGCAGGTCGATCCCGTTCGGGCCCTTCGATACGACTAAGCGGTTACTTCACCAATTCCCGATACAGGGCTTCGACGAGCTGATCCGCGGCGGCGGCCCCGTAGCGGCCGTCGTAATCACGCGTCGGGCCGGCGGCCTTCACCTCGGCGAGCGACTTCCCCTGCGCGATCAGGTCCTGGACGCGATCGCGGACGATGGTCAGCATGTCGCGGTACTCGACGAC
>DASTDQ010000043.1:0-3744 GCA_035710305.1 Vicinamibacterales bacterium
GGAGATCGCGATGCGATCCGTCCGGTACCCGTACTCCTTGGCCTTCGCGCGCAGGAAGCGGATGGCGGCCTTGATGTCGTGGGCCTGGGCCGGGAAGCGCGCTTCGGTGGACTGGCGGAAGTCCAGGCTCGCCGTCGCGTATCCGTTCTCGAAGAACTGTTTCTGGACCTGCGCCTTCGTGCCGTTGCGCCAGGCGCCGCCGTGCACCCAGACGACGAGCCCGGGCGACTGCACGCCTGCCGGCATGTACAGATCCAGGCCCAGGCTCTTCCCGTCAACCGTCGCGTAGACCAGATCCTTGTGCTCGCGAACCGCCGGCGTCTGGCCCGCGGGAGACCCGGCGAGCACGAAGCCCATGACGGCCAGGAGCGCGGCCATCGACAAGCGGCGTCCAATCTGATGTCTGGTCATCGGCGTGCCCTCACAGTTCATCGTCACGCGGAACCAGCCGCGCTCGGTGGAGTGTAGAACATCGCACTTTCCACTTCAAACGTACTTTTGAACTTTGAACCTTCCACTTTAGACTTGCAGACCTTGCACCTTTCACGGCGCTCCTCGCACCTACGCCCCACTGCCGTCAACACGATCCTCGCCGAGATTCGACAGGCGCAGGCTCGAGGGCGGACCATCGTGTCGCTGATGCGCGGCGAACCCGACTTTGAAACGCCTCCTCACATCGCCGAGGCGGCCGCTCGTGCCATACAGGCGGGTCGTACGCGCTACCCGGACAACCGTGGAGAGCCTAGCCTCCGCGAGGCAGTAGCTGCGAAGCTCTCGCGGGACAACGGCGTGACCTATGACCCCGCGTCTGAAATCCTCGTGACGACCGGAGCGACGCTTGGCATCTATGCGGCCCTGATGGCGCTCCTGAACGAGGGAGAAGACGTGCTGCTGGCGGACCCGGTCTATGACGCCTACCACTCCCCCATCGTGCTCGCAGGCGGCCGGCCGGTTCCCGTGCCCGCGACCATCGAAGACGGGCGGTTCGTCATCACCGTCGCTGCCATCGAGAACGCGCTCACGACCCGCTCGCGTGCGCTGTTGCTGAACACACCCTGGAACCCGGTCGGCACGGTGTTTCGAGCGTCGGAGCTTCAGGCAATCGGCGACATCGTCCTGCGCCGCGATCTTGCGCTCATCAGCGACGAGATCTACGAGGCGATCACCTACGGCGATGCGCGGCACGTCTCACCATCCTCGCTGTCGGGCGAGCTGCGCGCGCGCACAATCCTCGTCAACAGTCTGTCGAAAACGTACGCGATGACCGGATGGCGCGTGGGTTACTGCGCCGCGCCGGCGCCCGTCATCGACAGCATGTTCCTCGTGCTGCAGCAGTCGAGCCGTGGACCGTCCACGTTCGTCCAGGACGCGGCTGCGGCCGCGCTGTCGGGTCCCCAGTCGTCGGTGAACGCAATGCGCGACGAATACGCGCGCCGGCGATCGCAGGTGCTGAGCGCTCTCGCGGGCATCAAGCGGGTGCGCGTGCTTCCACCCGAGGGCGGGTTCTTTGCGATGGTGGACGCGCGAGACACGAAGATCCCTTCCGACGAGATCCGGCGCCGGCTCCTGAACAAGTCCGGTGTCGCCGTCGTCCACGGCGCCGCCTACGGACGCGCAGGCGAAGGCACGCTTCGCGTCTCGTTCGCGAGCGGCGGCGACACGCTCACCCGAGGCCTGGAACGGCTGCGTGCCGGGCTCAAGGCGCTGTGAGCACCGAACTGGCGCGGGCGCTGGCAGACGAGCGCATCGAAGACGTCCGGTTCGACAGCGTGTCCCGGGCGCTCTACTCCACCGATGCCAGTGTCTACCAGATCGAGCCGGTCGGCGTGGCGCTCCCACGGTCGCGCGACGAGCTCAGGCGGATCGTGCAGGTCTGCGCGCGGCTCGGCTGCCCCATCACGATGCGCGGAGGGGGCACGTCACAGGCCGGCCAGGCCGTCGGTCACGGCCTCGTCGTCGATACGTCGAAGCACCTGAACGCCGTCCTCGAGGTGAACACGGCCGAGCGATGGGCGCGTGTCGAGCCCGGCGTCGTGCTCGACGAGCTCAACGCGCAGCTCCGTCAGCACGGCTTGAGGTTCGCGCCCGACATCTCCACGGCCAGCCGCGCGACCATCGGCGGCATGATGGCGAACAACTCCAGCGGCGCGAGATCGATCGTGTACGGAAAGACCATCGACCACGTGATCGAGCAGGACGTCGTGCTGTCGGACGGCTCGGTCGCCGTCTTCGGCCCGGTCACGGATCGCCAACTGTCCGACAAGCGGGCCGGCGACTCGCTCGAGGCCCGCTGCTACCGTTTGGTCTCTGAACTGGCCCAGCGGCACAGGGAGGAAATCGATCGGCGCTTCCCGAAGGTGCTGCGGCGCGTGGGGGGCTACAACCTCGACGAATTCACGCCCGGCCGGCCCTTCAATCTGGCCAAGCTGATGGTCGGCTCCGAAGGCACGCTCGGCGTCGTGCTCTCCGCGAAGTTGAACCTCGTGCCGCTTCCGAGGGCCAAGGCCGTCCTCGCCATCCAGTTTCACCATTTGCTGGAATCGCTGGCCGCCACGCCGCTCATCCTCCGCCACTCGCCCTCGGCCGTCGAAGTGATGGACAAGTCGATCCTCGACCACACCAGGAAGAGTGCCGCGCTCGAGGCGCTCAGGCGCAGCTTCATCGAGGGCGATCCTGCTGCGCTGCTTTGCGTGGAGTTCTACGGAGACCGCGCCGAGGATCTGCCGCCCCGGCTCGATGCGCTCGAACATGCGCTGCGCGAGAGCGGCCTGGGCTACCGCTTTTTCCACGCGCTCGACCTCAGCCAGCAGGCCCGTATCTGGAGCCTTCGCGAGGCAGGTCTCGGGCTCTCCATGGCGATGCGCGACGACGCCAAGTCGATCTCGTTCGTCGAAGACACCGCCGTCGCGCCGGAGCGGCTGCGCGACTACATCGAGCGCTTCCTCGCCATCGTCGCCCGTCACGGGACGACCGCCGGCGTCTACGCCCACGCGTCGGTGGGATGCTTGCACGTGCGGCCGGTCGTCAACATGAAGACCGAAGCCGGCGTCAGGCAGTTCGAGGCCATCGCAAACGACATCTCGGATCTGGTGCTCGAGTTCGGGGGCGCGCTGTCGGGCGAACACGGTGACGGCCTCGTGCGCGGCCCGTTCATGGCCAAGATGTTCGGGCCCGCGCTGTACGACGCGTTTCGAACGATCAAGGCGACGTTCGATCCGACGGGGATTTTCAATCCCGGCAAGATCGTCGATGCGCCTCCCATCACCGCCAATCTTCGATTCGGGCCCCGTTACGCCGCTCGGAATCCGCCGACCTACTTCGACTACGCCGAAGGCGGCCTGGCGGGCGCGATCGAGATGTGCAGCGGTCTCGGTGCGTGCCGCAAGACGCTCGAAGGGACGATGTGCCCTTCCTACATGGCCACGCGCGAGGAACAGCACTCGACGCGAGGGCGGGCCAACGTGCTGCGGCTCACGATTGCCGGACGGCTCGGCGAGTCGGGCCTCGGCGACGCCGGCGTGTACGACACGCTCGACTTGTGCCTCGAGTGCCGCGCGTGCAAGGCCGAGTGCCCCGTGGGCGTGGACGTGGCCCGCTTCAAGAGCGAATTCCTCGCGGACTACTGGCAGCGGCACGGCCTGTCGCGAGAGGCCCGCGTGCTCGGCCACGCGCGAACGGTCGCGGCCTGGGGCAGCCGTCTGGCGCCGCTCTCGAACTGGGTGGCGGCAAGCCGCGCCGTCCGAA
>DASTDQ010000044.1:0-2637 GCA_035710305.1 Vicinamibacterales bacterium
CACCGGGAGCAGCGGCCGGCCGCGGAGCGTCGAGCGGTCGGGCGCTTCGAGCGCGCCGACGTTGATCTCGCGTACCAGCTCGAAGCCCTTGGTCATGACCTCCATGTTCGAGTTCACGACCCCTTCGCCGAGCTTGCCGAACTTCTTCACGTACTGCTTGTGGACGGCGTCGCGGAACTGCTCGGGCGTGATGCGGAAGTCCTGCAGCATCGGCGAGACCGAAAAGAAGGCGCCCAGGAACGCGTTGCCCTGCATGCGGAGCTGCAGGTCGCCCCGGTCGGTTGCCTCGCGGGCGATCTTGAAGCCAGGCAGCGTGAAGACGCGGATGTGCTTGTCGATGATCTGCTTCCGCGCCCACAGCGGCAGCCGCTCCCACGCGGCCTCGCCTTCCTCGTCTGATTCCCAGACCAGGCATCCGCCGTCGGACATGCCGTCGAGCGGGTTGGTATGGGTGAAGGCCTTGGGATCGCAGCAGAGGACGACGTTCACGTGGCGCAGATCGCAGTTGACCCGGATGCGTTCGGGGGCGGCGATCATGAAGTACGAGGTCGGCGCGCCCTTCTTCTCCGATCCGTACTTCGGGTTCGCGCTGACGTGGATGATCTCCTTCGGGTTGCCGAACTCGTCCACGATCTTGTCGCGCTCGTACAGCAGATCGTTGAGGTCGCCGATGATGGCGCCGAGGTTCTTGCCGGTCGTAATGGCGCCCCAGCCGCCGACCGAGTGGAACCGGACCGCGATGGCCTTGTCGGGCAGCAGCGACGGCGTGTCGTCCGACTTCACCTCGTACGGATGATCGACGCCGAGCACCATGAACGACGCGCCATCAGAGGCACGCTTGCCATCCTTCCGGGCGCGCTGGCCGGTCGCGAATTCATACGCGCCGATCGTGTGCTCGGGCCTGAAGTCGCGGGAGCCGAGACCGTAGACGCCGCCGAAGAGGCGGGGCATCTGATCGGCCGTGATCTTCGGCAGGCCTGCCTCGCCCTGCAGCGCCTTGTGGAGCGCCGTTCGAATGTCGCGCCCCATGGGGTTGTCGCCCGCCATGGCTTCGTCGGTCCGCTCCAGCACGATGACGTTCTTCTTGCCGGTCAGCGCCTTCACCACGGCCGCGTCCGGGAACGGACGGAAGACGTTGATGTGAATCGACCCCACTGTCACGCCGCGCCGCTCCCGCAGGTAGTCGACCGCCGCCTCGACGTTCTCCGCAGCCGAGCCGAGCGAGACGAACACGGTATCGGTGTCCTCGGTCTTGTACTCGCTGACCAGACCGTAGTAGCGGCCCGTGAGCTTCGCGAAATCCTCGTACGCGGCTTCGAAGAACTGCAGAATCGGCTCTGTGAAGTTGTCCCGGCGCGCGACGACGCCCTGCATGTAATGCTCCTGGTTCTGGACCGGGCCCAGGAGCACGGGGTTCGTCAGGTCGATCATCTTCGGCACCCGGCGGCGCGTCGGGCCGAAGAGGATGCGCTGGCTTTCGGTCGGGCAGTCGATGATGTCTTCCGGAGCGCCCAGGTATTCACGGATCAACTCGGATTCGTGCTTGTAGAACGTCCGTTCGAGGTGCGACGTGAGGAACCCGTCCATGACGTTCATGCCGGGGGTCAGGCTGAGCTCGGTGACGCGCCTGAGGATGAGCGCCTGGTCGGCCGCCTGCTGGGCGTCCTTTCCGAAGACCATGATCCAGCCCGTGTCGAGCGCGCCGTACACGTCGTCGTGTCCGCAGTGCACGTTGAGCGCGTGCTTGGTGAGGGCTCGCGCTGCCACCTCCAGCACCATCGTCGAGCACTTGCCGGGGGCGTGGTAGTACTGCTCGACGCCGTAGACGACCCCCTGTCCCGACGTGTAGTTGACGACCCGTTTCCCGCAGACAGAGTGAGCGATCGCTCCGCCCTGCGCCGCGTGCTCGCCTTCGGCTTCGATGGCGATCGTGTTCCGGCCGAACGCGTTCAGCTTGCCTTCGGCGAAGGCCTGCTGGTAGAGCTCGCCGCCTTCCGTGGACGGCGTGATCGGGTAGAAGACGCCAGCGTCGGCGATCCTGGTTTCCGTATGGTAGGAAACGAGCTGGTTTCCGTTAGCGGTGACGCGGACGCCGGGGTAACGAGGTCTGGACTTCATTAACGCTCCCCCAATGACCCACCGGGCGACGGCAACGGGCGACGGCCGAACTGACGCCCCGATTCTAGCCGAAAGAAGTGTGGACGCACAGGGAACACTTGTGCTATGAAAACCGCCCGGTCCCCGGATATTTCCACGTCGAAAGGGGGCAGCAGTGGCGTTACTCCCGTGCCTCGTCGAGGTGCTGAAGCGCGAGCGCGTACCCTACCTCACGCTGCGCCATCCCCCGGCCTTCACCGCCCCGGAACTGTCTGCCGTCGCCCACATCCCCGGGCGGCGCTCGGCGAAGGTCGTCATCTGCATCGCCGACAGTCAGCCGGTGCAGGCCGTCCTGCCCGCCCACTACACGGTCGATCTGGAGGCACTTCGCCGGCTGGCGGGCGCCGAGGCGCTGCGGCTGGCGCACGAGGAGGAGATTGCGGCGTTGTACCCGGAATTCGAGGTGGGCGCCATGCCGCCGTTCGGCATGATGAAGGGCCATCGCGTCTTCGTCGAACGGTGCTTCGTCGGCGAGCCGGA
>DASTDQ010000045.1:0-3300 GCA_035710305.1 Vicinamibacterales bacterium
AGAAGCATCGGCGGCGACTACTACGACTTCCTCGACGTCGGCAGCCGCCGCCTCGGCATCGCGCTGGCGGACGTGTCGGGCAAGGGCATTGCTGCGGCGCTGATCATGTCGGGGGTGCAGGCGTCGCTGCGAATCATGGCCACCGACCGCGACATCTCACTGCCGCGGCTGGTGGAAAACATCAACGCGTTCCTGTACCGGACGACGCCGGGCAACAAGTACGCGACGTTCTTCTACGCGCTGCTGGACGGCGAGCGCCGCCAGCTTCGCTACGTCAATGCAGGGCACAACCCGCCGATGCTCGTGCGCGGCAGCAGTACTCCGGATGGCGGACCCGACGTCCACGAGCTCACTGTCGGCGGCTCCGTCGTCGGAATGCTGCCGGGACTGACCTACGAGGAAGCCACGGTGGACCTGGCCACGGGCGACGTGCTGCTCGCCTTCACCGACGGCGTCACCGAGGCGCACGACCCCGACGATGCGGAGTTTGGCGAGGAGCGGCTCAAGGATCTGCTTCGGCAGGTGGCGCACCTGCCGGCGGCCGGGATCGCCGCGCGCGTGTCGGCGGCGCTGAAAGACTGGATCCGCGACGCGGAGCAGTTCGACGACCTGACGTTCATCGTGATGAAAGTCCGCTGACGCGAGCCGCGAGTCGCGAATGACGCCTGCCTTTTCAGCGTCCGGGTCTACGACAGGCTGGCTGAGATCTGCTTCAGGAACTCCGTCGCGGCTCGCACTTTCGGGTCGCGGCGGAATTCCGGGTGCGTCACCAGCCACACCTCGTGCTCCGCAACCGGATTGGATACCTGGATCAATCCTTCTTCGCGGTTCGCGACAAAGCGCGGGAGCACCGCAATTCCAATAGAGGCGTGCGCGGCGGCGAGCAGCGTCTGCGTGCTGTTCGTCTCGAGCAGCACGCGGGCGGTGCCGAGAATCGGCTGAAACCACGGCGCTCGCTGCAGCATGCCGAGTTGCGGTGCGTAGGCGAGCAGCGGAACGCTCCCGAGATCGTCGGCCGACTCGATCCGCAAGCGCTTGCTCCCGCTCAACTCGCGGGACCCGTACAGCGCCAGCACCGTTCTCCCGATGCGGCTCGTCACGAGCCCGACCTGTCGCGGCCGCGGCGATTGCACCGCGACTTCCGCTTCTCCCCGTGACAAATCGCGCTGCCGCGTGCCCACCAGGATCTGTACGTCGAGATTGGGCCAGCGCATACGGAACAGCGGCAGCTGCGGGACGAGCCAGTGCGTCGCAAATTCCGGCGGCAGAGCCAGGCGGACCCGCCCTTCCAGGATCCCGCCCTTCTCGCGGACGCGGGCGCCAATGCCATCGGCGGCGCGCTGCATCGATTCGGCCGTGCCGAGAATCTCCTGGCCGACGGCCGTCAACAGGTACCCGGCGGCGGTCCGGTGGAAGAGCGGGGCGGACAACTCGTGCTCGAGGGCCGTCAGCCGCCGGCTGACGGTCGTGTGCTTGATGTTCAGCTGGCGCGCCGCCACCGAGACGCGGCCCGTGCGCGCGACGGCCAGAAAGATGCGCAGGTTGTCCCAGTTCACGCCGTGCATTCTCGCACAATGCGATGTGCACGAATGGCCCTAGCCTTTCGGCCGGCACGAGCGCATGCTCGCCTGAGCGGGCGTCACCATCCCCGGCGGAGACATCGCCATGACGACAGCGACGGACGAGCTCAAACAGCGGATGCGGACGCAATACGATGCCGCGGCAGCCGCGTGGGAACGGCGGTTCGACTGGTACGCCGAGGCATTCGGTCCGATGTGCGAGTGGTTGTGCACGGCCGCCGCGCTGCAGGACGGCGTGCGCGTGCTCGATCTGGCCTGCGGGTCGGGTCTCCCGTCACTCGAAGCGGCGCGCAGGGTCGGGCCGGCTGGCCGCGTCGTCGCAGGGGACATCTCGCCAGAAATGGTCGTCGCGACCAGGCGCAAGGCCGCCGCGCTCGGTCTTGGAAATATCGACGTTCACGAGCTCGATGCGGAGCACCTGCCCTTTGAAAGCGGCTCGTTCGACGCAGTGACCTGCTCGCACGGGCTGATGTTCATCCCCGATGCGATTGGGGCGCTGAGAGAGATGCGCCGCGTCCTGAAGCCGGGCGGCCGCGCGGCGGTGACTGCATGGGACGTGCCGCAGAAAAGCTCGTTCGTCACGCTCGCCGGACAGGCGGTCGGCAAGTACTTCCCGCCGACGCCACCGGAGCCCGGCAAGCCCCACGTCTTTCGCTTCTCGGCGCCCGGCGTGCTCGAGCGCGCGTTGCGCGACGCCGGGTTCAAGGATTGCGCGGTGCAGAGCATTCCGATGCCGATCGACTTCGACTCTGCCGACGCGTACTTCGGCATGTTCGTCGAGATGGCGGCGGGGATTAAGCAGAAGATCGATGCGCTGTCGCCAGCCGACCAGGCCGGGCTGCGCCGCGCCCTCGAGGAGGGCGCCAAGTCGTTGGCGCACGGAAACGGGATCCGGGTGATCGCGACGCCCCTTGGTGGCACGGGCATCGCCTGAATCACGGCTTGGCGGATCAGTGATCGGGGCGCGTCGTCATCCCCCTGCAGCGCGCTCGCATTGAGAACGCGAAAATAGCGTGAACAGAACGGGCGTTCAGGGAATACTCCCCGTAGGGACGCCCTGTGCTCGCCAAAGCCTCTCTGTGCTCGACGTTCGTGAGCGTCGCCGCCGCGGTCGTCGTGAGCGCGCAGACGCCAGCGCCGAATCAGCCGTCCCAATCACAACAGCCTCCTCCCACGTTTGAGGAATCGATCGAGGTCGTCGGTGCGACGCCAATCCACGGCCTGGGCATCGACCGGAACAAGATCCCGGCCAACGTGCAGACAGCGACAGCCGACGCGTTGGAGCGGACGGGAGCCGTCGCCGTGGGCGAGCAGATGCTCTTGACCCTGCCCAGCGTGCACGTCAACGAGGCCACGACGAACCCGTTCCAGCCGGATCTCAACTATCGCGGGTTCGTCGGCTCGCCGCTGCTCGGGCTGCCGCAAGGCCTGGCCGTCTATCAGAACGGAGTGCGCCTGAACGAGCCGTTTGGCGACACGATGAACTGGGACCTCGTGCCCGGCAATGCCATTGCCAGCATCAACCTGATGCCGGGGTCGAACCCGCTGTTCGGGCTGAATGCCCTCGGCGGTGCGGTTTCGATGCAGACCAAGACAGGGTTCTCGCACCGCGGGCACGACGTGACGGCCTCGGGTGGGTCGTTTGGCCGCTACCTGCTGGAGGCCGGAAGCGGCGGCAACAACGGGCGACTGAGCTACTTCGTGGCAGGCAGCGTTTTGA
>DASTDQ010000046.1:0-5175 GCA_035710305.1 Vicinamibacterales bacterium
CGACGAGGAGCTCGCGTTTCACGTCGAGCGCGAGACGCAGAAGCACGTCGCACGCGGCGTGAGTCCCGCCGATGCCCGGCGCGAAGCGCACACGCGCTTCGGCCCCGTGCCGTTGGCGGCAGATGAGTGTCGCGATGCCCGAGGTACCGCAGGCGTTGACGACCTCGTGCGCGACATCCTCTATGCCTTTCGCACGTTCCGGCGCGCGCCGCTTGTCGCGCTCACGATCGTTGCAACGGTGGCCCTCGGCCTCGGCCTGGTCACCGTCGCGTTCACGTTTTACAACGTCGGGTTCCTTCGCGTCGATGCGGTGCGGAGTCCGGACGAGTTGTTCGCCGTGGAGCGGCCGACGGCCCCAGGCGCGGAGACATTGCGCCGATTCACGCGCCGCGAATATGACGCGATGCGTCGAGAAACGAACGTCTTCACTGATGTCTTCGCGACGATTCGCGCGGTGCGAGTCCGAATCGATGGCCGTACTGCGAGCTCTGCGCTCGTGACTGGGAACTTTTTCCGGGCGCTCGGCGTCTCGGCCGTGCTCGGGCGTTCGTTGACGCCTGATGACGACGAACCCGGTGCGGCACGGCCGGTGATCGCATTGAGTCACCGCGGCTGGCTCAGGCTGTTCGCCGGCGATCCGGGAGTCGTCGGCCGCGGCGTTCGCATCAACGGGCTGCCATACGACGTCGTCGGCGTCATGCCCGAAGACTTTCGTGGGCTGGCGATCGGCCCGCCGGACTACTGGGCACCGCTGGGTCTCGTCTCACGATTCCGCGAGGCTCCTGCGGGCGGAGCCGACGAGATCGCCGTAGAGGTCGTGGGGCGATTGAAGCAGGGGACATCGCTCGAGGTAGCGGCGGACGCGCTCACTGCATGGGAGGCACGACGGGCGGATCCGACTATGTCGTTGCGCAATCCGGTCTCGATCGCGCTCGAGCCGCGTCAAGGCACGCTGTCGGAGGATGTCATCGAGCTCGTCACCGTCTCAGTACCTCTCGTCTTCGCGTTCGGATTGATTCTCCTGGTCGGCTGCGCGAACGTCGCCAACTTGCAGTTGGCCCGCGGTGTGTCGCGCCAGCGGGAAATCGGGATCAGGCTGTCGCTCGGCGCGTCTCGGCGGCGTGTGATCCGTCAACTGTTGACGGAGAGTCTCCTCCTCGCGCTCATGGCAGCGGTCTGCGGTCTCGGCCTGTCGCGCGTGATTCAGGAGGCCGCGGTCTACGCCATCACCGCGACGATGCCCGCGGAGCTCGCCGGCGAGCTCAGTTTCGATGTGCTGCCGTCGGACTGGCGGGTGATGGTATTCCTCGTCGTCGGCGCCGTGATCGCGACGTTGTTCTTCGGCCTGGCGCCGGCGCTCCAGTCAACGCGTATCGATCTCGTGCGCTCGATGCGCGGCGAGGGGACGAGAGACGCGCGTCCAGGGCGCGCGCGATATGTGCTTATCGCCTTCCAAGTTGGCGCATCGGCGCTCCTGTTGGTATCTGCGAGTGTTCTGCTGCGGAGCGTCATGGCGACTGTGGACGTCGATCCCGGTGTGCGGACGAGCGACACACTGATGGTGATGGTCACCAATGAGCCACGGCGCGCGGCATTGCTTCGGGCGGTGGCGACCCATCCGCTCGTCGCCGTGGTGGCCGCGTCGTCGCCGATATCCTCCGCGGCAGTGGTCGCAACAGGGACATCGAGGCACGCGACGGTGGCGATCGCCGCGTCGCCAGACTACTTCGACGTGCTCGGTCTCGAGATCGTGAACGGCCGGCGTTTCACGCCAGACGAACGCACCAGCGATTCAGGAGTCGCCGTGGTGACCGAGACCCTGGCGCGCGAGCTCTCGCCAGCGGGTGATGTGGTAGGGCAGTCCGTGCGTCTCGATGCGTCAGGCCCTGCGGGAGCGTCATCGCGACCGCTCACAGTGGTCGGTGTCATGCGCGACGTGAAGGGTCCGCTCTCGCTGGAGTCCTTTCCGTTGCGGAGTGTGTACGTGCCCACCAGGCCCGAGAGTGCTGGGACCTCGTTGACGCTGCGCATTCGCGGCGATCCCGACCGGGCCCGGCAGGTACTGGTCGACGACCTGATCGGTGTGGACCCCGGGCTGGGCCAAATTTTGACGATGCGGAATCTTGCTCGCTTTCCGACCTACGTATTGAGTATCGCGTTCTGGGTGGCTGTCGTCCTTGGCGGGCTGGCACTCATCCTCACGGCGTCGGGCCTGTTCAGCGTGCTGTCATACCTCGTCGAGCAGCGGGCGAAGGACATCGGTGTGCACATGGCGCTTGGCGCAACCATGCGGGACGCCGCGGCGTTGGTGCTCTCGACGCTGCTGCGCCCGGTGTGTATCGGTCTCGCTATCGGCGTCGCGCTGGCTGCGGCGGTCGCGACGATGCTGATGGCAGTGAGCGACGGAGAGGTCGGAACCATGATCAAGGTCTTCGATCCGACCGCGTACACGACGGGCGTGTTGGTCATCGTCGTCTCATGTGCGCTGGCTGCGACAGTCCCGGCATTGCGCGCCGCCCGCATCGATCCGATCGCGACGCTCAGGCGTGAGTGAACGTTTTGCTTTCGTCACCCATGCCGTCAGACTGTACGCGCGTGCTCGGAAGATCGAATCGTTTCGGCATGAGCCGGCGCGCGTTCCTGGCAGCGGGAGCGACGGCCGGCATCGGTGGCGCGGCCTGGCTGAGCGTGTCATCGTCATGGGGCGCCAGGTTCATCATTCCTCCCGCACCACATAAGCCGGCCCCGGCAACCTGGTCCGACAACGCGGTGACGCTCGCGTGGCTCGGACACGCGACGGTGCTGATCAACTTCTACGGTGTGCGCATCCTGACGGACCCTGCGCTGTATTCGCGCATCGGCGTGGATCTCGGCATTGGCTCGCTGGGCCCGCTGCGCCTCGTCCGGTGTGCGCTTACGCCGGACGAACTCCCCGACATCGACCTCGCTCTCGTGTCGCACGCACACTTCGATCATCTCGACACGCCATCGCTCGGAGCGATCCGCGGAATGCCGGCGGCATTGATGGGGGCCGGCACGTCAGACCTTCTGCCCCGCCGCCCCTATTCGTCGATCCGCGAGCTTCGCTGGAACGAGGCCGCAACCGTCACGACGCCGCACGGCGATCTGTTCGTTCGCGCAATCGAGGTCAAGCACTGGGGTGCGCGTGTTGGGCGCGACACGTGGCGTGGGTACACCGGATGGATCGTCGAACGCGAAGGCCGACGTCTCCTGATCGGTGGAGACACGGCGGTCACGTCGGTGTTCAACAGTCATCGCCGCTTTGGTCCGTTCGACGCCGCCGTGATGCCGATTGGCGCCTACAACCCCTACATCCACTACCACTGCACGCCCGAACAGGCAGTCGCCATGGCGGACGCCGCGGGCGCCCGTGCGATCGTGCCCGTCCACCATCAATCGTTTCAACTGAGCCACGAGCCCTTCATGGAACCGATCGAACGGATTCAGGAAGCGCTCGTCAGCGAGCATGACCGGCTCGCGCTGCGCGAGATCGGCGAGACGGTCGTCGTGCGGAGCTGACGGCACCTCGATGAGGCACAGTCGCCGCGACGTGCTGTCGAGATGCGCCGCGCGGCGATCGAGAGGCGCGACCTTGACACCGCTTCCGCGCGCCCGGTGAACGGCAATTGTCGGAGCGAGCCGAATCACGAAATGCGAATACGAGCAGAACGCGAGGAATCACATGAGCGATCATCACTCGCAAGCCTTGACCGGGCACGAAGTAGCGAAGCAACTCGGTCTGTCAGTGGCCACGCTGCGGGCGTGGCGACTGAAGAGTAAAGGGCCACGATTCGTCCGCTTCGGGCGCGCCGTGCGCTACCTGGCAGCCGACGTCGAACACTTCGTCGAGGCCAGTGTGGTTGACCAGTCGAAGCACGTTGGCGACGCTAACCTGTGATAGAAGACGACGACGTCGATGACCCTGTGGAAGCGCGGCCGACAGTACTGGATGGACATCGTTGTGGGCGGTCAACGGTACCGAGAGCCGCTCCACGCGACGGACTGGCGCGAGGCCAAAGAGCACGAGAAGGAGCGCGTGGCCGAGCTCGCGCGTCGGCCCGCAGATCCGGCAGGTCGAGGTCGCTCGTACGGCGCGCTCGATGTCAGCAAAGCGATCGAGGCGTACGCGAAGGAACGCCGCGCCCAGGTGTCACCGCGCATGGTGGCCTACTGGACCGAGAACGCGAAGCCGCTTGGCGAGTTCTTCGGCACGACGACGCTCCCCACGTCACACCGGAACAGATCACGGCATATCAGAACGCGAGGATCGACGCCGGTCGCGCGCCGAAGACAGTCAATGGCGAACTCTCAGTCCTGCGGCAGGTCTTGCGCCACGCACGACTCTGGTATCGCCTCCAAGAAGACCGCGCGCTGAAGAACACGAAACCGCCTGTAGGCCAGGCGCTGACCGATGACGAGCAGAAGCGTCTATTCGAGGCGGCGAGATCGAGGCCTGAGTGGATCTTCGCGTACGTTGCCTCGGCACTCGCCTTCTACTGTGGCTTGCGCGCGTGCGAGATCCGCGGCCTGCAGTGGAAGCACGTCGATTTGGACAGGGCGCGCATCGAGATCCGACGCTCGAAGACGCCGGCAGGATGGCGCGACCCGAGCCTCAACGACGCTTGTGCGCGTGCACTCAAGGAGCTCTACTCGCGGGCCAAGGCCGTGGGCTTTGACGACGGTGAGTCAGCCGCGCGGGCTGAAGCCCGCGCTCTACGTCGATGAAGCGAAGAAGCCGACGTCGCACGATCGCTGCGACAGGGTTATGTCACAGTTCACGTCACAGTGGGACGATCTGAAGAAGGAGATCGCCCGCTGGAGCCCCGCCGAAGGCGGCCGCCCGAGCGGAGCGAGGGCCAGAGATATAGAGCCAAAAACGCGAGGGGACAAGGAACAAGCCCCGAGCGGTTTTGGCTCCTCGGGCTGGACTCGAACCAGCAACCCTCCGGTTAACAGATTGGTGCAGGTCTTGTATCTCGTTGATTCTTCGTGCCTGTAGCTCGGGTGCGATCACGCTGTTACCCGGCGTTCGGGAGCAAATTGTTCACCGATTGTTCACTGTAGCGTCGCGCCGGTCGCAATGAACATTCCCGAGCCGACTCTGCGGCCGCACGTTCGGCGCTCCGAGGTCCCCTCCGGCAAACAGTTGGCTAC
>DASTDQ010000047.1:0-5969 GCA_035710305.1 Vicinamibacterales bacterium
GTCTCTTGGGCCCGCCGGCGGGCCAGCTCGAAGCCAGGCCCGTTGAATTGGAGATGAAGTTGCGGTCCGGTCCACCCCACTGCAGCCAGTGAGCGGCCGATTGAGCGCGCACCGTTACTGGCGCTTCCATCAGCGCCAGTGTGGCCAGCGCCGCCACGCAGAACGGGCGTCTTAGCACATCAGGCATCACGGTCCGGCTGAAGCCGGACACTACGTCTGCTGGGTCAGTGCGTCGTTGCGACCGACTCCTCGACCACGCGGCCGTCGAAGAGGTGAATGGTGCGCTCGGCATGCGAGGCGTAGCGGGCGTCGTGAGTCACCATGCAGATCGTCGCCCCGCTCTTGTGCAGCTCGCTGAGCAGCTCCATCACGGCCTCGCCGTTCTTCGAGTCGAGGTTGCCCGTCGGCTCGTCGGCCAACAGGATGGACGGCTCGCCGCAGACGGCCCGGGCCACAGCGACGCGCTGCTGCTGGCCGCCCGACAGCTGGCTCGGAAGGTGCTTGGCCCGATGGGCCATGCCCACGCGTTCGAGCGCTGCCGTGACCCGCTGCTTCCGCTCGGCCGCGCGCATCCCTCGATAGGTGAGCGGCAGCTCGACGTTCTCATACACGGTGAGATCGCCAATGAGGTTGAAGCTCTGGAAGATGAAGCCGACCTCGCGGTTGCGCACGCGGGCACGCTCCGAGAGCGAAAGCGCAGTGGCCGGCCGGCTGTTGAGCACATAGCTGCCGTCGGTCGGCGTGTCGAGCAGGCCCAGGATCGACAGCAACGTCGACTTGCCGCAGCCCGAGGGGCCGGCGATTGACACGTACTCACCCCGGTTGATCTCGATGTTGATGTTGTCGAGCGCGTGCGTTTCGACTTCGTCCGTGTAAAACACCTTCCGGACGCTCTCGAGCTTGATCAGCGGCTGGTCCATTCCTCAGCTCCTGTCTGATGTGCCACCCTTACCTCAGTCTCACCCGGTTGTACGCATCCCACGCCGACATATCCGAAAGCACCACCCGGTCGCCTTCGTTCAATCCCGATTTGACCTCTATCGAGTTCACCGAACTCTTGCCGAGGGACACCTGCACGCGGATCGCGGTACCCGACGCGTCGATCAGCTTGAACAGGCCCACCGTGGTGTCGTCCTGGCCGAGCGACGGTCGCCCCACGTGGAGGATGTTGTCCAGCCGTTCGAGCTGGACGGTGCCGTCAACGCTCAAGTCGGGCACGGCCCCCCGCGGCAGTTCGCCCGTCAATGAGACGTCAATCGTGACCGTACCGTTCGCTGCCGCCGGATCTTTTCTGCTCACCCGCCCTGGAATAATCCCGCTGCGGGTATCAATTTCGGCCGATTGCCCGATTTCGATGTCCTTGGCCTGGGTCTCAGCAATCTTCAGTTCGGCCTTGAGCCGGCTGGGATCGGCGACCCGGGCGAGGTTCTGCCCCTGGGCGACTTGCTGGCCGACTTCCACCGGCACCTGCTGCAAAACGCCTGAAAACCCCGCCGTGAGCCGGAGCGACTTGAGCCGGTTGCTCTGCAGATCGGCCATCGTGCGCGCCTGGTCAACCGTCGCCTGCTGTACGCGCAGCTGCGCATTGATCGATTCCCGCGCCGTGGCCAGCCGCTGCTCTTCGAGCGCGACCTGGCTTTTCAGCAATTCCGCGAGATTCTGCGCCTTCCTTCGGTCGATCTCGGAAACGAGCTTCTCCTTGGCCAGCGCCTCTTTGGCCTCGGCGTCCATGCGAGCCACCTCGAACTGGGACTTGAGCGCCGCGGCCTGCGATCTCTGGGTGAGGAGGTCGTTCTCGAGTCTCACGCGCAGGTTGTCGAGCGATGCCTCTGCCGAAAGCAGCGTCAGACGCGCGCTGACCACGTCCTGCTCGACCTGGGGGTTGCTCAATTCCAGGATGACCGTCTCGGGTCCGACCTGGGCGCCAGGTCTCAACAGGATTCGCACGACGCGGCCGGACGTCTCCGATGGCAGCCACCGTGTGTCCTCGGGCACTAGTGTCCCGAGTCCCCGGTGCTGGCGGACGATCGACCCGCGCTTGACCGTGTCCACGAGCACCGTTTCTTGCGGGACCGTCGGAGCCGCCGGTTCCATGCGGGCCAGGGCAATCGTGACTCCGATCACCACGAGCACGCCGACGCCCGCATAGAGGGCGTGCCTCAGCTTCTTCCGTTTGAGAATCGCCGGGTCGCGTGCAATGTCAGGCATTGATCAGCCGGTCGCTTGTAGCCGTTGGCCGGTAGCTCCCCAATCCTACGGTCAAAGCGTATGCCACACGGGGCCGGGAGTTAAATACTTTGTTCGCCGCCGCTTGAGGTGGGGGAGAGGCACGCCATTCCCGCGGCGCTGTTCGCTAGTGGGACGCGTCTGTTCGGCCACGGGAAGGGGACTCGATGGCGATGGCCAGCACGGTGGAGTCATCCTGAAGCCGGCCGCCGGCAAACGAGCCGACCTCGTCGAAGATGGCTCCGATCAGGGACTGCACGTTGCCGGAGCGGTGACGGGCGACGACGTCGAGTAATCCCTCATCCTCGAATTCGGCGCCGGACGAGGCCCTCGCCTCGGTGATGCCGTCGGTAAAGAGCACGAGGCGATCGCCCGGTTCCAGCGTGACGCCGCTCTCCTGGTAGCCCGTGTCCTCGAATATTCCGGTCACCATCCCTCCCGTCGTGAGCCGCTCGATCGACCCGTCGCGGCGGGCGACGATGGGCGGATTGTGGCCTGCATTGGTGTAGGTCAGGAGCCGTGTGCCGGTGTTGTAGACCGCGTAGAACAGCGTGACGAAGCGACGGAGATCGCTGTTGCGGCAGAGCGCCCGATTGGTGCTGGTCACCACGTCGCGTGGCGCACGTCCTACCGCCGTGAACGCCCGCAACGACGCCATCAGGTTCGACATCAGCAGCGCCGCCGGCAGCCCTTTTCCGCACACATCGGCAATCGAGATCGCCAGGTGCGTGTCCGTGAGGCGAACGGCGTCGTAGCAGTCTCCGCCGAACGCTTTCGCTGGTTCCCACCGTGCGGCAAGGTCACATCCGGGGAGCACGGGGAGCGCGGCTGGGAGCAGCGACCGCTGGATGGCCTGGGCGTCGGCCTGTTCGGTCGATGCGAGCGACTCGGCGCGTCGCAGCGCGAGGCCGTCCTCGATCTCCTTGCGCACGGTTTCGGCCAGTGCCTGGTTGTCCCATGGCTTGTGCACGAACGTTCTGGCGCCGCGCCGCATGGCTTCGACTGCGGTCTCGATGCTGCCCCAGCCGGTCATGACGATCACGGGCAGCAGGCGATCGCGTGCGTGAATCTCGGCCAGCAGGTCGAGGCCTTCGCGGCCCGACGTCGTGTCTCGGGCGTAGTTGAGGTCCATCAGCACCAGGTCGTACTCCTGACTGCCGAGACGCTGCCTGACCTCCTGGACCGACGTCGCGGGATCGACCTCGAGTCCCGCGTTCCTGAGCAACAGGCGCAGCGCCACGACGACGTCCACCTGGTCGTCGGCAACGAGCACGCGCGGCACCGAGCCCTCCGTCATGCGGCGGCGGATCTCAAGCCGCATGCCAAGCTCAATCGGATGGTGGATGGTGGATGGTGGTTGGCGGACGATGGCCATTGCCTGTCTGCGCACGTGCGGTGGCGAACACACGCCGTCCCACAGGCGGACAGGGCGAGAAACTCCTGACTGACCCCTGCCCCCTAGCCCCCTGTTGTTTATCTACATGGCACGCGACGTGCTCGTGTTGGTGGGCAACATGGACGAAGTTCCGTACGGCGCCCTGGATTTGATGGTGCTCAAGACGCTGGCGGGGCTCGGACCGCTGCACGGCTACGGCATCGCGCGACGGATCGAGCAGGTCGCAGAAGGTGCGCTCGCCTTGAACCAGGGAACGATCTATCCGGCCCTGCTCCGGCTGGAGCAGAAGGGTTGGATCAAGAGCGAATGGGGCACGAGCGAAAACAACCGTCGCGCCCGCTTCTATTCGATTACCCGGACGGGCCTGAAGCAGCTGTCCGTGGAAGCCGATCTGTGGTCCCGGACAGTCGCGATGATGAGCCGGCTGCTGGAGGAATCGTAGAGCAGGGGCTTCAGCCCCCGCGGACACGCGCAGGCTGAAGCCTGCGCTCTACGCCGCCGAGACAGGAGACCCAATGCGTGTTTTTCGCGTCGGCATCGGACGCGTGTTGACGCTTTTTCGACGAGGTCGCTTCGATGCCGAGCTCGACGACGAAATCCGCGCGCACCTGGAGTTGCTCGCGCGTAGTCACGAACGGCGTGGCATGGCCCCGGGCGAAGCGCGCCTGGCCGCGCGGCGCGATTTCGGAGGAGTCGAGCAGATGAAGGAGATCTACCGCGATCGGCGTGGACTGCCGTGGATGGACGACGCGCGGCGTGACGTGCAGCATGTCCTGCGCGCCTTGCGCCGCGCACCGGTGTTTACCGCAGCGGCCGTGCTGACGCTGGCGGTCGGCCTCACGGCGGTCACGGCCATCTTCGCAATCCTGAACGCCTTCATGTTCCGGCCGTTGCCTGTGAGTCATCCCGAGCAGCTCGTGTCGATCGGCACCGGGCCCGATTCTCACGTGCAGATTCCGCACGGGATCTCGTTCCCCGACCTCCAGGACTACCGGGAGCGCCAGGCGAGCTTCAGCGATCTCCTGGGGTACCAGGTCGGGGTCGGCGCGCTCGACATCGGCAACGCCACCGAGCGCGTGACCACCTACGAGGTCACGGACAACTACTTCTCGATGCTCGGTGTCGAGCCTGCGCTCGGGCGATTGATTCAACCCGGTGAGGGCAAGGCCCGAGGAGATGCACCTGTGCTCGTGTTGACGCACGAGTTCTGGCTCGCCCGCTTCGGCGGAGATCCGTCGGTCGTCGGTCGGGGAGTCCGCCTGAATGGACGGCCGCTCACGATCATCGGGGTGACCCCGCAGTCCTTCGATCGGGCACACTCGCTCATCCGCCCGTCGGCGTATGTGCCCTTGTGGATGCACGACGACCTGATGAACAACCCGGCAACGGAGTCGATCCTGGAGAGCCGCGCCAGCCACCAGAACTGGGTACTCGGACGTCTGAATCCCGGCGTGACGCTGTCACAGGCACGAGCCGCGTTGCAGGTGACGACGGCGGCACTTGCCCGGGAGTATCCAGCGACGAACAAGGACGCTTCGCTGGTCGTCATCCCCGAGACGCACGCCCGTCCGAACCCGAATATCGGTCCGATGTTCCGCGTGGCCGGGATGGCCTTTGCGGTGCTGGCGGTGATCCTGCTGCTCATCACGAGCGCCAACGTCACCAACCTGCTCATGGCCCGGGCCGTGACGCGCGAGCGCGAGGTCGCGCTGCGCGCGGCGCTGGGCGCGGGCCGAGGGCGGCTGGTTCGCCAGCTCCTCACCGAGAGCGTCGTGCTCGCGATGCTGGCGGGCGTCGCCACTCTCCCTGTCGTCGTGTTGGCACTGCGCCGCTTGGAGCGTGAAACAGCCGCAAGCACAGCCCTTGCGACGCTGCGGCCGGACTTCAGCCTGGACCCATCCGTGCTCGCCGCCGCGCTGATGCTGACGCTCGTCGCCGGAATCGTGTCAGGGCTGGCACCGGCGCTCATGGCCACACGCTCCGGTCTCAACGTGGCGCTCAGGGCCGGCGGGCGCGGCGCGGGCAAGTCCCGCGCGCGGTTCCGCAGCGCGCTCGTCGTGGCGCAGGTCGCGCTCTCGCTCATGCTGCTCGTCAGCGGCGGCCTGTTCGTGCGCAGTCTCGATCGGGCGCGGCAGGTCGAGCTTGGCTTTGATCCGGACAACGTGCTCGTGGCCACGGCCGTTCCCGGTGAGACTGGCTACGATTCAGAGCAACGGCGGGCGTACTACGCCCAGGTGCGAGAGCGCATTCTCCGCCTGGCCGGGGTGGAACGCGCCGCATGGACCCAGTGGGCGCCGCTGGCCACCGTCTCGGACAGCGCTCGCGTGTGGCTCGAGAGCCGACCTCC
>DASTDQ010000048.1:0-3656 GCA_035710305.1 Vicinamibacterales bacterium
TCTGGCAGGCCGAGTCGCTGCCTCGCGACGTGGCGATCAAACTTCTTCCGGATGGCATCGACGGCGCGCAGACCATCGGGGAATCGGTCCCATCGGCCTACTTCATGAACGTCCTCTCGGATTTCAAGCCCGGCGAGATCACGCTCGTGCCTGCGGCACAGGCGCTCTTCGAGCAGCGCGCCGCCTCGTTCAGCCGGGACCTTCCCTCCAGCTATTGCCTTCCGCTGGGCCTCCCGATGATGGACACCGGAGTGTTCCCGCACAAGTTCGTCCACACGCGAGACATGGTGCTCATCCTGTACGAGGACCTGACGTACTTCCGTCAGATCTACACGGACGGGCGGCCGCTGCCAGCCGATCCCGAGCCCGCCTTTTCCGGGCACTCGATCGGGCGGTGGGATGGCGATACGCTGGTGGTCGAAGTCACTGGGTTCAAGGACAACGGGTGGCTCGACGCGTTCGGGCATCCTCACAGCGACGCCCTTCGCGTGACCGAGCGCTTTCATCGCCTGGACTTCGGGACGATGGAGGTTGAGATCACCGTCGAGGACCCCAAGATTTACAGCCGGCCGTTCACGTTCAAGTTCAAGCAGCTCCTGCTCCCTGATACCGATCTCATCGAGTCGTTCTGCGAGAACGAGAAGAATCGCGACCGTCTCGATCGATTGAGAGACGCCGCCCAGGCGAAGAATTGACGAGTAGAGCGCAGGCAATTGACGAGTAGAGCGCAGGCTTCAGCCTGCGCGGACAGTGGGTTGACAAGCAGCCCCTCAACGCCAATCCTTGTAGCCTCGTGGAGGGAACCATGCATCGGGGACTTCGGGCGGCGGTCGGGATCGCGATCTGCCTCGGATTCGGCGCGACCGCGTCGGCTCAGCAACCGGACTTTACGGGCGTCTGGACGACCTACACCGAGCCTGGAGCGGCCCGGGGGCGCGGGGCGGGACGCGGTGCCGGGCCCGGGCTGCCCATGACGGACGTGGCCAAGCAGAAGGTCGAGAAATATCGGGCGCTGGTCGCACCGACGGGCGACACCCCCGGAGGGTTCTGCCTCGGATCGGGGATGCCCGGGTCGATGCTCGGGTCCGGCGGATATCCCATGGAGATTCACCAGCGGCCGGAACAGATCATCATCGTTTACGAAGCGCACAACGAGGTTCGCCGTGTGTACCTGGGAAACCGGATCGTCCCCGTCGCGGACCGCCTGCCGGGCCGGAACGGCCATTCGAGCGGCCGCTGGGAAGGGAACACGCTCGTCGTGGAGACGACGAACCTCGTGGAGCAGGTCGATCAGCGGTACGCGCACAGCGACCAGGCGCGCATCGTCGAACGGTATCATCTCGAGAAGGGAGCCGCCGGACAGGACGTCCTGGTCGCCGAGATGACCATGACCGATCCCGTTTTCTACACGGCGCCGGTCAGCGAGGTGAAGAGGTGGGCGCGCGTGCCGAACGGGCACCTGCTGCCCTACGAGTGCGCCGAAGAGGAATGGCTCAAGCACCTGGATCGGCTCGAGAAGAACGCGGCGGCCAAGCGGTAGCGTCAGACACACACGGAGCGCATGTCATGAAACAGTCCGGCATCATCGCGGTGGCACTTCTCGTCTTCGGCGCGACGCTCGCGGCGCATCATTCGGCCGTCCAGTTCGACTTCACCAGGACGGTGTCGGTCACCGGGGTCGTCATGAAGTTCCGCGCCATCAACCCGCACATGCAGCTCGTGCTGCACGTCAAGGACGTGAAGGGCGAACGCGACATCGAGTTCGAAGGCCACAGCACCAACAACATGTACCGGTCCGGCTACCGCGACAACATGATCAAGGTCGGCGACACGATCACGGTCTCGATCGCGCCGCTCAGAACGGGCGCTGACGGTGGATACGTGACGGCCGCCGTCACCGCCAGCGGTGCGAAGTTCGGCATGGGCTCCGGCGCCTCCGCCGCCGATCGCGCGCGCGAGCGGGAGAAGGCCGAAACCAAGTAGAGCCGGGCTAGACCTCCCTGTCCCGGTCCGGCTGCCGCCTTCGCGCTTCGCGCTTCGGCGCCCAGGGAAGCCGGACACTACGTACGTGGTGACCTACGACGTTGTCGTCATCGGCGGCGGCCACAACGGCCTGACGACGGCCGCCTACCTGGCGCGCGCCGGGCGCAAGGTGCTCGTGCTCGAGCGGCGCCACGTTCTCGGCGGCGCCGCCGTCACCGAGGAGGTCTTCAAGGGCTTTCACTTCTCGGTCTGCTCGTACGTCGTCTCGCTGCTGCGTCCGGAGATCATCCGCGAGCTGAACCTGCCCGCGCACGGCCTCGAAATCCTCCCGCTCGACGGCACGTTCACCCCGATGCCGAACGGCGACTACCTGTGGCGCGTGAACGACCATGCGAAGACGCGGCGCGAGATCGCGAGGCACTCGCGCCTGGACGCCGAAGCGTACGACGAGTACGGGCGGGCGATGGTCGAGATGGGCCGCTTCGTCAAGCCGATCCTCGGCATGCTGCCGCCCGATCCGACCTCGCTCGATCCACGCGGGCTGAAGCAGCTCCTGTTTCTCCTGCAGCGATTCCGCCGGCTCCCGCCCGGCGATCGCTACAACCAGGTCCAGCTCATGACGATGAGCGCGGTGGACTTCCTGGATCAGTGGTTCGAGACCGACGTGCTCAAGGCCACGATGTCGGCCTCGGGCATCATCGGCACGTTCCTGGGCGTGAGGTCGCCCGGCACGGCGTACGTACTCCTCCACCACTACATGGGCGAGATCGACGGCGCGTTCCGTTCCTGGGGGCTTTCGCGCGGGGGGACGGGCGCAATCTCCAACGCGATCGCGGGCGCCGCGCGCGCGGCCGGCGTGGAGATTCGCGCCGGGTCCCGCGTCAGCCGGATCCTCGTCGAGGGCAATCGCGCCCGCGGCGTCGTGCTGGACAACGGCGACGAGATTCGAGCGAGCGTGGTGGCGTCGAGCGTCGATCCGCGGCTGACGTTTCTCGGGCTGCTCGAGCCGGGATCGCTGCCGGATGACTTCGTCGGCGACATCAACCGCTACAAGTTCCGCGGCTCCTCCGCCAAGGTGAACCTCGCCCTCGACGGCCTGCCTGACTTCACCTGCCTGCCGGGCCCCGGCGCACACCTTCGAGGCGCGATCTCGATCTCGCCAAGTGTCGACTACATGGAGCGCGCCTACGACGACGCGAAGTACGGGCGCTTCTCACGAAAGCCGTACATCGACATGGTGATCCCGTCGCTGACGGATCCGAGCGTCGCGCCGCCGGGCAAGCACATCATGTCGTGCTTCGTGCAGTACGCGCCGTATCACTTGAAGGAAGGCACCTGGGACGAGCAGCGCGACGCGTTGGGCGACACGGTGATCGACACGCTGTGCGAGTACGCGCCGAATCTGCGGAACATCATTCTTCATCGCCAGGTGCTGACGCCGCTCGACCTCGAGCGGGAGTGGGGGCTCTCGGAGGGCAACATCTTCCAGGGAGAGCTGACGCTCGAGCAGCTGTTCTTCCTGCGCCCCGCGCCCGGCTGGGCGCAGTACAAGACGCCGGTAAGCGGGCTCTTCATGTGCGGGTCGGCGACACACCCGGGCGGGGGCATCATGGGCGCGCCGGGAAGGAACGCGGCACAGCGGATCCTCGCCGAAGCGTAATCAAGGTACGTAG
>DASTDQ010000049.1:0-5503 GCA_035710305.1 Vicinamibacterales bacterium
CTGAATGCGCCCCTGGTCGGGGCCGTCGCCGCGCGGAGCGCCCTCGCCGTAGCCCTGATAGATCTTGTCCACGACGTCCATGCCGGTGGTCACCTGGCCGAACGGGGCAAAGCCCTGCGCGTCGAGGCTGCTGTTGTCGCGGAAGTTGATGAACACCTGCGTGGTCCGCGTGTCGGGCGAGCCGCCCATCGCATAGGTGATGTAGCCGCGCATGTTCCTCTGCTTCACCGGGTCCACGCCGATGCGCGCGTTGCGCCACACCGCGTTCAGCGCGGGGTCGCCGTTGATACCGAACTGCACCATGAAGTTCGGGATGACCCGGAAGAACCGCACATTGTCGTAGTAGCCGTTCTTGACGAGGTTGTAGAACCGATCCGCGCCGAGAGGTGCCCACTCTCGCGTGACGGTGACGACGAACGTCCCGACGCTGGTGTCGAAGCGGGCGTTGTACTTCGCCGGGGCCTGTTCCTTGAGCTTGGCCGGGTCTTTCAATGCGGCGGCGGACTGGGCGGCCACTCCCACGACGGCCGATACGACGACAGCCAGAGCGATCAGGACAGCGGCGGACGTGCGGGTCATGGAGTCTCCTCCGTGAAAGAAGCCACGAAGGACGCGGGCCGTTCGTGGTCTCGACGATTGCGAACGCTACACACTCTACCGCGAACGGGGTCGTTTGTCCCGGGATTCGCCCGGTGGTCGCGCTATCGTCCCGTGATCTGCTCGGGCACGCTGCTCGCGAACCGGCCAAACCTCATGCGGAACGCGTCCTCGTCGAGTGCGCCAGCGCGCGCCAGCGCGGCCACCCAGGCGGGGTCCCTGAAGTCGCGGGGGCCGATCCGCACCATATACTCGCGCGCGACGCGATAGTTCTCGGTCGTGATGTCCACCGCGCGTCGCCTTCCGGCTCCGCTGGGGTCGACGACGTGCTCGAAAGGAACCGGCGTGAACTCCCCGCCCTGGATCGTCACGAGCGAACCCGATCCGCCCTGAAGGAGGTAGGTGACGGCGGCGTACCCGAGGTCGCGCGCGTACTCGGCGTCGAACGGGATGGGCGGAGCGCATCGGAGCTCGTAGCCGATCGTCTTGTCGACCATCGTGACTTTGATACCGCGTTGCTCGAGGCGCATCTGGACTTCGTTCTTGACCTTCCGTCCCAGATCGATCTCCGTGACTCGAATGTTTCCCTGCGCATCGCGGTCCACATCCTGCAGCTCGGCGACTTCGCGCGGGCTGAAGCCCTCGACCAGCGCTTCAGAGAGCAACACCACGCCGTACGACTTTCCCATCGCCCGCCGCTTGATGATGCTGCCTTCGACGATGTCCGCGATACCGGATAGCGAGATCGGTGTTTCCGGGAACTCTTCTGGAATGATCGTACAGGTCGCGCTTGCGGCTTTGCCGATGCCAAGCGTCAAGTGCCCGGTGGGCCGGCCCATCGTGACGCCCAGGTACCAGCGGCCGGTGGTCCTGGCGTCCTCCATGAGACTCTTCACGATGCCGACGCCGACATGGCGAGCGGTTTCATAGCCGAGTGTTGCCAGCGGCGAGGGGAGCCACAGATCGTTGTCGATGCTCTTGGGCACCTGCACGACGTTCACGACGCCGCGGCGCTCGATGGTCACGGCACTGCGCACCATGTCGTCTCCGCCGATGCAGACGAGCGCGTCAATCCGGAGCTTGGTGAGCGCGGCTACGGTGTTCTCCAGGCTCTCCGCGTCGCGCGTCACGTCGCGCCGTGACGAGCCGAGGAGCACGCCTCCATCGAGATGGATGCGCGAGACTTCGTCTATGGTCAACTCGTGCTGTTCGTCGGTGTAGCGTTGCGCGAGCCAGTCGAACCCGTCATGGAATCCGATCGGCGTGCACCCACCCTTGATCGCTTCCATGGCCACGGCCGCGATGACGCCGTTCGTGCCCGGTGCCGGTCCTCCACCCACGACCACGCCTAGGCGCTTGATCGGCATTCCCGCGGGTCCCTTACGGCCTGGTCGAGGCCAGGTACTCGAAGCGCTCGCGGAAGGCGCCAGGCGTCAGATGTGCGGCGTCGGCAAGCCGGTCGACCCAGGCAGCGTGCACGAAGTCCTCGGCGTCGAGCCGGATCATGTAGGCGCGGGCCACCCGAAATCCCTCGCTGTCAACGTCCACGAGCCGTACCTTCGCCTTCCCGCTTCCCGTCTCGACGAGATCATCGAACGGAATCGGCACGAAGCGGCCGTTCTGGACGCTGACCATGGCGCCGCTGCCCCCGTCCAGCAGAAAGCGCACCGCGCCGTAACCGAGATCGCGGCAATACTCGGCATCGAAAGAAATCGGATCGGCGCATCTGAGCTCGTAGCCGACGTTCTTGTTCGTGATCGTGACTCGGAGCCCGCGTCCGCTGAGGCGTCCTTGCACCTCCGCCTTGACCTTCCGAGCCAGGTCGACTTCCGCGAATCGCACGTGCCCGTGCTCGTCGCGCTCGACGTCCTGCAGCTCGACGACCTCGGAGGGATCGAGCCTGTCGATGAGCCCCTCGGCGAGGACCGCGACGCCGAAGTGACGCCCCATCGCGCGACGCTTGATGATCGCCCCTTCGACGATGTCGCAGATCGTCGCAAACGGCACGTGCGCGGCGGCGAACTCTTCGGCGACGACCGTGAGCGTGGCTCCCGCCGCCTTGCCGATGCCGAGCGCGAGGTGCCCGGCCTTGCGCCCCATCGCCACGACGACGTACCAGCGTCGAGTGGACTTGGCGTCCTCCATCAGGTTTCGTACCAGCTCCACCCCGACGTGGCGGGCGGTCTGGAATCCGAACGTGGAGACGTGCGGCGGCAGCGGCAGATCGTTGTCGATCGTCTTCGGCACGTGCACGTTCCGGATCTGGCCACCCGACTGCTCGCTGATGTGGCGCGACGAGAGTGCCGTGTCATCGCCGCCGATCGTAATGAGATGCGTGATGCCCGCCTCGCGCAGCGTCTCGATGACTGCCAGCGTAGCTTCGGGAGACGAGGTCGGATTCTCGCGAGAGGTCCCCAGGATCGAGCCTCCGAGCAGGTGCACCCGCGACACGTCGTCAAAGGCGAGCGGCCGCAGCGCCGATGCATCGCGGCGGACGAGACGTTTGAACCCCTCGTGAATGCCGATGACGCCGAATTCCTGGTTGAGGGCTTCGATGGTCGCGGCGGAGATGACGGCGTTGATGCCGGGCGCCGGACCGCCGCCGACGAGGATGCCGAGTCGCCCCGGTGAGTCCATGACTCGGGATTCTCTCGGCCCGGGGCGGTGGTGTCAAACGACCGCCCGGGTGCCGGGAAGAGTCAACAGCGATGGCACGACGTGGCACGCGTCAGAGCCGTGGCAAAGACCCTGTGTGTGCAGGTGTGCGAACCTGCTCATTGCGCCCCTTGACTCGCCCGGCGGAGGCGTCCAAGATCGCGACGGCAGGACGTGTCGCGACCTGAGGGAGCTGATGGCACCTGACGCTGGCGCTGTCACGCGGATCCTCGCCGGCCTGCGAGGGGCCGACCGCGAGGAATCGCTGAACCGGCTCTTTCCCGTCGTGTATACCGAGCTTCGCGCGGCGGCACGGGCGCAGCTCCGGTTCGAGCGCGCTGATCACACCCTGCAGGCCACGGCGCTCGTCCATGAAGCCTACCTGCGCCTCCTTGGCGGGTCCTACCCGACCTGGAACGATCGACAGCACTTCTTCCGAGCCGCCGCCGAGGCGATGCGGCGCATCCTGGTCGAGCACGCGCGGCGGCGGGCGCGCGTGAAGCGGGGCGGGAACCCGGTCCGGGTCTCGTTGACCGACGTCGATTCGGTGGCCGGGCACGACCCTGTGGAGATTCTGGCCCTCGACGCCGCAATCCGGCGCTTAGAAGAGCAGGACCCTGTTGCCGCCGACATCGTTCGACTGCGTTTCTTCGCCGGACTTTCGGTCGAGGAGACGGCGGGGATGCTCGAGGTGTCGGAGCGGACCGTCAAACGCGAGTGGGCGTTTGCGCGGGCGTGGCTCTACGAGGCGCTGAAGGGTTCGAAAGGCTGAATCATGACGGACCCACGCTGGAATCGCGCGAAGCAGATCTTTCACGAGGCGCTCGAGAAGACCGGACCCGAGCGGGCTCGCGTTGTCGCGGCTGCCTGCGCGGACGACCGGGAACTGCGCGCGCAGGTCGAAGGCTTGCTCCGGGCGCACGACGAGGCGGACGGATTCCTCACCTCGCCGACGGGTGGGCCGGACGAAGCGGCCAGAACGGCGGCACGGCTGGCCGCCGCGGTTCCTCCCGAGGCTCCGGGCACGCGCATCGGACCGTACAAGCTGTTGCAGGTGATCGGGGAGGGCGGCTTCGGCATCGTCTACATGGCGGAGCAGGAGCAGCCGATCCGGCGGCGCGTGGCGCTCAAGATCATCAAGCTGGGCATGGACACCAAGGAAGTGATCGCCCGGTTCGAGGCCGAGCGTCAGGCGCTGGCGATGATGGAGCACCCGAACATCGCCAGGGTGTTCGATGCCGGCGCGACCGACTCGGGCCGGCCGTACTTCGTGATGGAGCTCGTGCAGGGCGTGCCGATCACGACCTACTGCGACGGCAACCGGCTCAGCACACGCGAGCGGCTCGACCTCTTCGTCGGCGTGTGCAAGGCGGTCCACCACGCGCACGAGAAGGGACTCATCCATCGCGACATCAAGCCGTCCAACGTGATGGTCACCCTCCACGACGGTACGCCGGTCGTGAAAATCATCGACTTCGGCGTCGCCAAGGCCACCAACCAGCGGCTCACGGAAAAGACGCTGTTCACGGCATACGGCCAGTTCGTCGGCACCCCGGCTTACATGAGCCCGGAGCAGGCCGAGATGAGCGGTCTGGAGCTCGATCGCCGGAGCGACGTCTACTCGCTGGGCGTGCTGCTGTACGAACTGCTGACCGGGACGACGCCGTTCGAGGCCGAGGCGCTGCGCCAGCGTGGGTTCGTGGAGATGCTGCGCGTCCTCCGTGAGGAGGATCCTCCCACGCCATCGGCTCGACTCTCCTCGCTTGGCGATCGGCTCATCGAGGTGGCGAGTCGCCGGCACGTGGAGCCGGCAGCGCTGGCGAGACTCGTCCAGGGTGACCTGGATTGGATCGTCATGAAGGCGATGGACAAGGATCGCCGCCGGCGATATGGGTCGGCGTCCGAGCTGCTGGACGACGTCGCGCGATACTTCCGCAACGAACCGGTGATCGCGAGATCGCCGAGCGCCGCCTATCGGATGCGCAAGTTTGCGTCGCGGCGGAGGACGCCCCTTCTTGCTGCGGCCAGCGCGGCCGTCGCTCTCGCGCTGGGTGGGCTCTTCGTGCTCACACGACCTGCGCCCGGCGCGGGTGCAACAACGTCAGGAGTCCGCCCGCTCCCGAGGCTGGACGACGCCGACGAAATGCTCGCCCTTTCCCCGGATGGCACGAAGGCCGCTTTCATGGACTACGACAAGGGGCAGAACCTTGCGGTCCTCGACGTGATGAGCCAGCGGATAACGCCGCTGACC
>DASTDQ010000050.1:0-4885 GCA_035710305.1 Vicinamibacterales bacterium
GCTCAGGCGATGTGCGCACCAACCGTTTCGACGTACACCGCGTACAGCGACTGGCTCGCCGTCATGAACAGCCTGTTTCGTCTCGGCCCGCCGAAACAGACGTTCGCGCACACTTCGGGAAGACGAATCATCCCGATGCGATCGCCGTTCGGCGCGAACACCTGAACGCCGGGACGCGCGCCGGCCCAGATGTTGCCGTCTGCGTCGCATCGAATCCCGTCGGGCGCCGACGGCGCGCCCGTGCCCGGTATGTCGAACTGAACGAGCCTGCGGCCGTTCCTGAGCCGCGTGCCGTCCACCTCCCACACCTTGAGATCACGCGGCATGCCGGTATCGGCTACGTACAGCCGCTTGTAATCGGGTGAGAAGCACAGGCCGTTTGGCTGGCCGACTTCATCGGTCACCTTGGCGATCTGTCCTGTCTTGCCGTCCACGCGATACACGGACTCCTTCGATTCCTGCTCGGCCTTGAATCCCTCGAAGTTGCCGCGAATCCCGTAGAACGGATCGGTAAACCAGATGCCTCCGTCGGGATGCACGACGACGTCGTTCGGTGAGTTGAGGCGTTTGCCGTCGAAGCGCTCGGCGATGGTCGTGACGGTGCCGTTCGGCTCGTACCGGGCAACGCGGCGCCCGCCGTGCTCGCACGAAAGCTGCCGCCCCTCATAGTCGAAGGTGTTGCCGTTGCTGTAGCCCGACGGGTTCCGGAACGTCGCCACGCGGCCGTCGTCTTCGATCCATCGCATCTGGACGTTGTTCGGGATGTCGCTCCAGATGAGATACCGTCCCACGCCGTTCCATGCGGGCCCCTCGGCCCACTGCGTGCCGATGTGCAGCCGCTTGATCGACGTGTTGAACACGATGTACTGGCGGAACCGGGGATCGAGCGCCACCATGTCGGGATCGGGATACGGAATGGGGCCGGGCGTGGACCACTCCCGCGGCGTCGGCACCGGCGACACCTGTTGCGGCGCTTGCGCCTGCGCGGCCGCGCGCACGGCTGCCGCGGCGCCGAGCGTGGCGGTCAGAAACGCGCGCCGATCCCACGCACTACTCCCATGCCTGCCAGACGTGCCAGTCATTCGGCCCTCCACCCGGCGTGAAATCTACACCAGAATCGGGCACACTACGGCGTGCTCGTACGGCTGACCGTCGCCGCCCTGATTGGCGGCCTCGTGACCGCTCACGGCGCGGCGGCAAGACAGGCTCCCGCAGCGGCCGTCGAGCGCCCCGCCGTCGCCTTTGACGAGGCGCTCGGCGCGGCGAAGGAGCTGCCCAGGCTCCACAGCCTGCTCGCGAGCCGGCGAGGCGAGCTGATCCTGGAGCGGTACTTCAACGGGGCCCGCGCCACTCGAGACGCCAACGTGAAGTCCGTGGCCAAGAGCGTGATCTCGGCGCTCGTGGGCGTGGCCATCGATCGCGGCCTCATTCCCGCGACCGAGACGCCAATTCGGACCTACTTCCCGGAACTGGCAAAGGATCGCGACGATCGCAAGCAGCGCATCACGATCGAAGACCTTCTGACGATGCGCTCGGGGCTGGAGTCGACGAGCAACCGGAACTACGGCGCGTGGGTGCAGAGCCGCAACTGGGTGCAGCATGCGCTCGCGAAGCCGGTCTTCACCCTGCCGGGCACCGAGATGGAATACAGCACCGGCAATACACACCTGTTGTCGGCGATCCTGACCAAGGCCACGGGCACGAGCACGTGGCAGTTCGCGCAGAACGCGCTGGCGCGCCCACTGGGGTTCACGCTGCCGCGCTGGCCGCAGGATCCGCAGGGCATCTACTTCGGCGGCAACGACATGCTGCTGACGCCGCGCCAGATGCTGGCCTTCGGGGAGCTGTATCTGAACGGCGGACGCGCGCGCGGCGGGCAGGTCGTGCCTTCGCGCTGGATCGAGACGTCGTTCGTTCCACGCGGTTACTCGAGAATCAGCGGCCAGCGCTACGGCTACGGGTGGTGGATGAGGGAGCTCGCCGGACACCAGGCGTATTTCGCCTGGGGATTCGGCGGCCAGTACATCGTGATCGTTCCCGCGCTCGAGCTCGTGGTCGTGACGACGTCGGCGTCGACGGTGGCCGAGGACAGGCGCAGCCACCGCAGGACGCTGTTCGAGCTCGTGGAGGATCTCGTGATCGCGCCGGTTGCGGCAGCACAGGGAGCAGCCACCCCTCGTTCATGAAACTTCTCGTCAGCGTCGCCAACGCAGAAGAGGCAGTCGCGGCACGGGACGGCGGCGCGGATCTCGTCGACGCCAAGGATCCGTCGAGCGGCGCTCTGGGTGCGCTGTCCCTTCCGACGCTCCGCGAGATTCACGCCGTGGTGGCCGGCGCGCGGCCGCTGACGGCCGCGCTTGGAGATGCCGAGGATGAACGCTACATCGAGCGGAAGGCCTTCGAGTACGCGGCAGCCGGATGCACGTTCGTGAAGGTCGGTTTTGCAGCCGCGTCGAGCACGGCTCGAACGGGTTCTCTCCTGGCCACGGCCGTTCGTGGCGCGCGGCATGGAAGCGGGGATCGCTGCGGGGTCGTGGCTGTCGCCTACGTCGATGAATACGATGTGATGAGCGGTGCTCCGGCCGATCTGATCGACCTCGCGTCGCGCGAGGGAGCGCGCGGCGTGCTGCTGGACACGGCAAACAAGAGTGGACCTGGCCTGACTCGACTGGTGCGTCCCCGCGCGCTCAGGGCGTGGGTTTCACGAGCGCACGACAGGGGCCTGCTCACCGCCGTCGCGGGCCGATTGACGCTGGAGGATCTGCCTTCGGTCCAGGACTCGGGCGCCGACATTGCCGGAGTGCGCGGCGCCGCGTGCGAGGGGGGGCGAACCGGCCGGGTGACCGCAACGAACGTGCGCCTCCTGAAGGAGAGACTCCTCTCATCGGAAGCGGTGGTCCTCGGCTTGGGCTAAACGTCACGCCCCAACACTTCGGCAGCCGTCACGTCAGACAGCACGGGCATGACGCCGCCCGCCTCGAGAGTGTCAGGCAACTTGATCGATTTATATAAATACGTATATAGTACTCCGTGCCCGAGAAGCCGGTGTCCTGGCTCGGCTCGTCACTCGAGGACCTCCGAGCGTTTCCGGAGGATGCGCGTCGGGCCGCGGGATACCAACTCGGCCGGGTGCAGCAGGGCCTCCTGCCAACCGACTGGAAGCCGATGACCATGGTAGGGCCAGGAGTCATCGAGATTCGTGTGCACACCCGTCTGGAGCATCGCGTCTTCTACATCGCCAAGTTCGAGGAGGCCGTGTACGTGCTCCACGCGTTCGAGAAGCGGACCCGCCAGACACCTCAATCGGAGATCGTGCTGGCCCAAAGGCGGCTCGCCGACCTGATCCGTCGGCGCGTCCAGAAGCCGGAGCGCGCATGACCACAAAGATTCGACGTTCCAGCGCCAACGTATTCCGAGACCTCGGGTTTTCAGCCGAGGAGGCAACGAATCTCAAGATCCGGTCCGATCTGATGATTCGCCTGAGCAAGGTGATTGAAACCCGCGGCTTGACCCAAGCGCAGGCCGCGAACGTCTTCGGCGTGACGCAGCCGAGAATCAGCGACCTCGTTCGGGGCAAGATCGATCGATTCAGCATCGACACATTGATTGCCATGCTCGGTCACGCCGGCGTCAGGGTTCAGATCGTCGTTGGTCGTTCTTCGAAAGTTGCCTGACGTCAGCTTGAGCAGCGCCGCGTCACGAATGCAGCGCGGCGTCCCCTGCAAGCTGTTGGCGACTTTGTCGTGGCGATGCACTCAACGCGTTCCCCCGACCGCCGTCTGCATCGATGGATGCGCCGTCTGTACGCCAATTTGCGCCGTGCCGCTGGGCGGTGTCGCATAACGGCAACCGGGTCAACCTTCCCGCGGAGCGGCAGGACCGCGAAACGGCGCTAAGGCTTCCCAACTACTCGATCTGGGGGTGGCCGATCGCCAGAGTCCCCTTCGTCCGGTTCGGTCTGGGTTGCCTCCAGCATGTGCCGCTTGGCCGGATCGAGCAGCGCCTGCGTCTCCAGCACGGCCATTCCAAGTGACACGCTCCCGCGCTTGGTCCGGTAGTAGATCCACCCGCGCGCCTCAAGCCACAGGCCGAGCCGGTCGAGGGCATACACCCCGGTTGCGATCCCCGCAAGCACCGCGATCGAGATCAGCGGGTTGTCCATGCGTATCTCATGTTGTCGCCGGCCGGCTCCGGCCGCAAGCCGAGGTTTTAGGCGTCGGCGTCGTGTGGTCCGGCCGCGAAATTCGTCACCGGGCTGCTTGGACCATAGAGCCTCTCTGGGACACTTCATCGTGGGCCGTGACTGCGAATGGGTAGACGTGACGCGTGCTGTTCGTGGCGTGCTTAGATTGATCTTTTCTTCCGATTCTCGCCAACATCGTACAGGTGGAAGGCGCAAATTGCAGTTGCTTCCACGAAGACCTCGCTCCCGTACTCCCGCTGAGCGCCGTCATTCTCCTGGGCGCAGGCGGGTCTAAAGACCCGCCTCTACCGATGACCGGCCTCCGCTCGCGCTCGGTGCTCCTTGCCCCACGCCTCGATCCGATCGGCTGCGACGACGACTGACGCGATGTCGTCGGGAAGAACCTGTCGAAAGTACATATCGACGAGTTCGTCGCCGGCGGCCCCGGCCGGTTTCACCAGCACGAGCCGACCCGCGTCGATCTGGCCCGCCACCCACGCCGCGATGCTGTCGCTCGTCACGTCCCAGCAGTGTGGGAGCGGATCCACTTTGCGTAACCAGCGATAGGGCGCGAGCACCGGGATGCTGCCGCCATCGAGCGCCGCCGCAATCTCCCCCGGTTCGGTGATCAGGACACCACCCTCGAGCCTCGAGGCGATGAGCTGCGCGTACTGGTCCATCGCCAGCACCGCCATCCAGTGC
>DASTDQ010000051.1:0-4270 GCA_035710305.1 Vicinamibacterales bacterium
CCTGAGGACGTCGCGTTCGGAAGAATTCGTCGCCATCGCGAGGCTGAGGCCGCGTGTCCCGGTCCGCAGCATCTGGACCTCGAAGGCGTCCAGGGCCGTGAGCAACTGCTCGAACTCGACGGCGCGCGCATGCCGGTCAGCGTCGCGGGCGCTCGAGTGCAGAACGCGAATCGCGCGTTGGGCGGCAAGCGATCGCCCCTGCTCCACTCCGACGTCGAGCAAGGCGAGCGACGCGGGCGGGACGGGCATGTCGAACCATACCGGCTGCGCCCCTGCCGCCGTCGTCACACACAGCAAGAACAGCGCGAGAACGAGCGTCTTCATCGAGCCCGCAGATTCTACCCGTTCGGGGTCACCGACAGTGGATCTCGCGCGTCAACCCGCGGCCGGGCCGGCCAGCTCTCCTTCGAGTAATAACGCGACGGAGACCGCCGGCGCACACCGCGCGCCGGCGTCGCCGAGGCGAGTCGAAAGCGGAACGACCCCCAACCCGGTCCCCTGCACCGCCGACGCGCCCAGAAACGCGCCGAGGCCGGTCACCACCGCGACGCGAATGGACGGATGCCGGTCGAGCACTCGCTGGACCGCGGCCTGGATGCGGCGGATCTGTGCCCGGGCCAGCGTTTCGGCAATCCTCGATATCGCGGCTTCATCCAGCATCTCGCGGTCGGCGCACACCAGCCGCGCCAGCCGCTCCCCCGCGAATTCGCGGCTGGAGGGGCGGCCGTCAGGCGTCGGGCAGGTGTAGTCGGCCGGATCCAGGTCGCCGCGCCAGACGTGGACGTCGCCCGCGAGCGCGAACCCTTCCGCCGACACGCCGGCCGGTTCGTCGCCCAGCGGAACGTGGCTCGCAATCGCCTCGGCAGGTGTCCGCAGCGCGCCGGTGTAGACCAACTCGGACGAGGCCAGGCGCTCGGGGTCGGTGCGCCCCGTCGCGGCGACCCGGCCACCCGCGATCGGGATGATGTCGGTGGTCGTCGTGCCGATGTCGATCAGCAGCGCGTCCGGATGCTGCGTGGCAACCGCGCGCGCGGTCGCCGACCAGTTCGCGGCCGCGACCTCGAGCGGACGCTCGCGAGCGCGGGCGGGCGTCAGGAACTGCCCCGTCACCGTGTAGACGCGGATGAGGGCCGACGGGAACGCCGCCTCGACTCCGTCGAGCACGAACCGTACGCCCTCGCGCTTGGTCCGGAACATCTGCGACAGTTCCGCGGTCATCGTCAACGCGTGCGGAGCCTGCTCGCCCGATCCGATTCCGGCGGCGAGCCCTCGCAGCAGCGGGACGAAGGCCCGGGGCTCGCGCTGCATCTCGTACGGCTGCGAGCGGACGGCCACGACGCCGCCACGAGCCACGTGGGCGACCTTGGTGTTCACCCCCCCGATGTCCCAGCCGAGGACGGACACACGGTCAATCTACCGCATGAATCGGATTCCGAAGCGTCGCGAAGCCACGAAGATCACGACGGTTTCGCCACGAAGCGCACGAAGATCACGAAGGGATTTCGTGTTTCGTGTTGTTTCTTCGTGTCTTCGTGGCCAGGTCTTCGTACTTCGTGGCTCTGCCTCAGAAGTCGACCTGCGCGCTGATCTTGAAGAAGCGAGGCTGCAGGACGGAATTCGGCGTCAGCCACGCGGTGGTGGCAGGATTGTAGGCTTGGTTGTAGGTCAGTACTGGATTGACGTTTCCGATGTTGTAGATGTCGACGCCGACGTTGGTGCGCGTGCGGCCGAACCGCAGGATCTTCGCAATTCGCAAGTCGATCTGATTCACACGGTCGCCGTAAAGCGTGCCCGGCTCGACGAGGTTTACCGTTACCGTCTGGCCTCCTACTCCCGCAAAGGGGCGATTGAGGCCCACCGTGGCTGAATTGGGCGCAGCCCAGTTGGCGGCCAGATCCCCACCCTGATCGCTGCGCATCGCGCCGCCGATCTGCACATCGATCTTGGGAATCACGTAGGAGCCCAGCGCCGTGAAGCGCAAGAACTCCGTCGAGTACGCACACCAGCGGCTGGTCGGGCTGATCGTCGTGAGAATGACGTTCATCTCCGGGAGCTCGGCCCGGACCTGGCAATAGTCGACGTTCGTCGTGCCGAGGTTGAAGCCCCCTTGCAGCGTGAGTCCGTTTCGAGGCCGTGCCGTGACGTTGAAGTTGACCGAGTCTGTCACCTGCGACCAGTCTCCATACCCGCTGGCCTGCGTGAGGACGTTGTTGTTGAGCCGCAGAGCCGCGGTTGGCGTGACGTTGTACAACCCGCCGAGGACGTAGCCTCCACCGTCAGGGAGCCGTACGTCGCTCGGGACGTTGACGCCGAACTCGGTGTGATCTTCCGGCGCGCGGCTGAAATTATCGGTCGCCGTGAAGTTCACCAGCCAGCGCCGCTGATAACCACCCTCGACCGACACGCGAGGAAACACCTCGTGCTGGATGGAGGCGCCCCACTGCCAGTCGCCGGTCCGGACCCCCCATCCCGAGACGAGCGCCGGGTCGAGCGTCGACTCGAACAGCTCCTTGCCGAAGTTCGTGTTCGTGTTGGCGCCACAGAGGTCCCCCCCGACGGGGCGGAGATCCTGCGCACCGGGATTGTTGAGGTCGCAGTCGGCGACGAAGTCATCGTCTGAATCGGTCCATGATCTCGTGGTCGTCGTGGAGAGACGGGCGGTGGGATTGAGCGCCGTGAAGTACCCCATGTTCTGGGCGGCCTCCAGATACCGGCCGAAGTTGACCTTCAGCGATGTCTTCCCGTTGCCAAACAGGTCCATCGCGAAGCCGCCGCGCGGGGTCAGGTCGTGATACCCCTCGACGCCTGGCGTTTCGGGATAGGTGACGGGCGTTGGAAAGAACCGGACCGGTCCAACCGTCTGCTCGGGGAAGTAGCTCCAGGCGTGGTCGTAGCGCAACGCGCCCTGAAGAGTGATGCGTCCCATCGTCCACTGGTCCTGCACGTAGAACGCATCGAAACGGACGCGCTGCCGTGTCTCGTACTGGTTGATGGTCATCGTCAGCTGATCGGGGACGGCGTTGTTCACGCGGTACTGCAGGAAATGGCTGTTCGAGAAGGCCTTCCGATTGTCGTACAGCAACGCGCCCTGGTAGCCGACCTTCAGGCTCTGCCCGCCGAAGACGTACGATCCGGCCGCGTTCCAGTTGACGTTCTGATTCACGTTCGAGCTCCAGTTCGGCGATCGATACGCCAGGTTCGGGATGCCGCCGTTCAGCGGGCATCCCGCGGCTCCCGCACACTGCTCGACGACGCGAATGAGGTCTTGAGTATTGGCACCCGGCATCGGGCTGCCGCCGTAACGGCTCCGGTACTGCCCGACGCCGCCTTCGATGAGCAGGCGGTTCGTCATGGGAGACGTCCACTTGGCCTGCCGGACCCGCTGTCCGTAGTCCCGATAGGCCGCCGTTTCGGGCGCCGCCGTGGCCGACGCGGTCGGCGTCGGCGGGATGCCCGGGCCCGCGATGATCTCGTCTGAATCGGAGTGCCTGCACGCGTCGGCATCGTCGCCCAGCCCCGCCAGTGCGGCTCCCTCGCACGGCATCTGCTCGTCCCAGAAGAAGGTGACCTTGTTGCGCGGTGTGACCTGCGCCGTCAAACGCAGGGCGATATTCTGAAACGATACGGCAGCGACGGCCCGTCGTGAGGCGTCCTGCACATAGGTCCGCTTGGTCGGATCACCGGCGTTGGCATTCGCGAACATGCTGGGAATGGTCCGGTGGCTGCCTTCGTTTCGGAACGTCCCGAAGTACCACAGCCTGTCGCTGGCGATCGGGCCCCCGACGCCGAGGTTGAAATCCCAGATCTGCTGATACGCGCCTGGCGTCGACATCCCGCGGTCCTCCAGCTCCTGGGTGAAGTTGCTGCCGACCATCCCCTCGGTCACGCCCGATCCGTAGAAGCTGCCGCGAACGGTGTTGCCCCCCTCTCTCGGTACGACGTTCAACGACGGACCGCCGACCTCCGCCTCGCCGAGCCCGCCCGAGGAGGTCAGGGCGATTTCCTGGGCATTGCCGACGTCGGCCACATACGCCGACACGCCGGCGCCGTTGAAGGCCGAACCGACGCTGAGGCCATCGATGCTGAGGCGCCCCTCGTTGCTCCTGCCGCCTGCACCGCCAAAGACGACCATCTGTGGCACCACCTGCGTGTCGGCGGCCGAGCCTGCAAAATTCTGCGTGTTCGGCATCAGCATGATGAGTCCACCGTAGGACCTGGCCGACGGGATTGCGGCGAGCAATTCATCATCGATGACCGTTTGCCGCCTGGT
>DASTDQ010000052.1:0-6041 GCA_035710305.1 Vicinamibacterales bacterium
GTTCGCCTGGTGCGTGACGACGGGGATGCCCGCCGCCACGAAGCCGCGGATCCCGCCTGCGTGGTCGAAATGATGATGCGTGTTCACGACGTACCGAATCGGTTTCGAGGGCAGCAGCGTCTTCACCGCGGCAATCGTGGCGTCCGAGCGCCTCTCCCCTTGAGGCGCCTCGATGACCACCACGTGGTCGCTGAACTCGACGAGGACGCTCATCGGGTTGCCTCCCGTCAGGAACCACACGCCGTCGCCGATCTTTTCGGCATCGGCTCCGCCGGGCGCCGCTGCCGTCGCAGCGGCCGGCGGCACGGGGCTGTTGACCGGCGCCGCCGCCGCGCCATTCGGCTGCACGTCGAGCACCGAGAGATCGAGCACGGCATGCCCGCCCTGGCGATGCGTGATGCGCGAGGGGAACTTGACGCCGCCGTAGTCGCGGTAATCGGCGAAGACCGCCTCGACCAGCATGTCGCCCAGCACGGCGTTGGCGATGCGCGTTTCGACGCGCTCGACGAGGCCGCGATCGTCGATCGTGCCCGTCAGGACGTGCCGGCCGATGGAGAACGATATCGCGTGGTTCGTCCGTCCCCGCGCCGTAGAGGTCGTGACCGACGCCTTGTTCGCCGCAGCCACCTTGAGGAACCCGTGCGGCGTCAGCGCGATTTGAATCAGGCCGGGCTCGGTCCGTCCGTCGCGGACGACGTTCTGGGACACGTCGCCGGGAATCGGCCGGATGCCGCCCTGCCCCGTCGCAGGGTTGAAGGGCCCCGCGCCTCCTCCTCGAGGCGGCCTCTCCACGTCGCGGCGCACCTGCTCCTCGCGCATCGCGTTGCGGGCGTAATCGACCGACGCGATGTACTTCGCGAGCTCGAAACGAGGCCAGGGAGCGCCGGGCGCGGGGGCCTGCCCGAGCAGGTACACGGATCCACGGCCAGAGTACTGAATCGACTGGAGGCCCGGCGCGCCCATCGATCGCGCGGCGTTCTCCAGAACGTCGGGGCTCTGCGCAACAAGCACCAGCGAGAGCGAGCCCGCCAGCACCGCGACGGCGCCGGCGAGCGACTTCACGGCTGCTTCCAGCTGGAGATCGCCTGGCCCTGGAGAGAGTCCGGTCCGAACTGGAAGATCTCGATGTTCATGCCGCCGGGATCGGTGGCATTGGCGGCCATCGAGTCCCCTCGGCCCTGGCGCGGATCCGTCACCGTGACGCCGCGCTTCTTCAGCTCGGCGACGTACGTCTTGATGTCGGCGACGTGCAGCCCGAAGTGGCTCAGACCGGGCTGTCGGTTCGCGTTCGCGGGCTGCAGCTCGATGAAGGTGTCGCGGCTGACCTGAATGTAGGAAAGCGTCGGCTGCCCCTGGTCGTTCTTGACCGTGAACCCTTCACGGAATCCCATCTTCTGCGTGTAGAACGCAATGGCGTCAACGAGGTTCGGGACGACGATCGCCACGTGGTTCATGTTGTTGACGCCCGGAATCCTCGTGTCCTGCGCGAAGCCGGGAGCCAGTGCCGATCCAATCACGAGACCGACGACGAACACGATCGCAGTACGCATGGCCAGCTCCTTCTCGCGCAGGCTGAAGCCCGCGCTCTACGCCTCTCTTCTCTCCCTGGCGCGCAGGCTGAAGCCTGCGCTCTACGGTCTCTGCTTGCTACCGACTGCCTGCCGGCTGCTTGGGAATGATCTCGAAGAACTTGTTGTTCTCGTTGCAGATGTACTCCAGCAGCTCGGTGTCTGGCCGCAGTATCAGCGGGAGCGTCACGTCCCACGGCCTGGTGTAGGCCCCCGGATCGTCGATCGTGATGACGACGTCCATGTGGCCGAAATCCTTGCGCGTGAACCGCTCCGTCACTCGAAGCTTTTCAGTGATCGGGTGGCCGTTGTTGTCCAGCCGGCCCCTGTCGTTGAAGCCTGACGACTCGACGACGAAGGTGTCCTTCTCCCATCGTCCAACGGAGTAGCCGAACCACGCCGGGTTCGGGTCCGTGGGCAGCGGACGGCCGTCGCTGAAGATCTGCCGGTACGAGTGCACGGCCTCGTACAGGATCACCGTCAGGCCCGGCTGCTGCAGGACCTTGAACGGATACGGGACGAGATCCGACCGGGGCACGCCGCCGACGATGCAGTTGGCCGTCGGGTCGTCGAGGCCCTGGTTGGCGAGGCGCTCTTTGTAGAGTTTCTCGGCCCAGGGCTGGAACGGCACGGAGCCAGGCGGCAGCCTGGACGCGATGTCGCCAATCAGGATCGCGGCGGGCGCCCAGAGCCCCGACAGATCGGGCTTGCCGTCGTGGGCCCGCGGCGCCGGCGCGGACAGGTCGGCTCTGCCGTCCGGCATCCGGGGAATACCCGGGGTTGGATGCTTGAGCCACTGCGCCGCCGGCGCGGCAACCATCAGACAGACAAGCGCAACCACTGCCCAAAGGCCTTTCATTCGCGATTCCTCCCGACCGATTATGCCTGTGGCGCAAGGGTTGTCAAACCTCATACACTCTGGGTCCGTCGCGACCGTTCGCGGGGGCTGAAGCCCCCGCTCTACGGATGCGCGTTGAAGACGAGGCCGATCGTAGACCGTTCGCGGGGGCTGAAGCCCCCGCTCTACGGATGCGCGTTGAAGACGGGGCCGATCGTAGAGCGCTGGCTTCAGCCAGCGCGGGCAAGGGGGACTCAATGAGACGTCAGGGGTGTATTGCCATCCTGTTGATCGCAATGGTCGCGAGTGTCTCGGGGCAATCAGGCCAGAAGCCAAAGAAGTTCCTGGGCGGCCCACTCGTCATCGAGGACCAGGGAAGCTTCTTCATCGGCGGCGTTCCGAAGATCACCGACTTCGCGGGGGCTCCAGGGCCACCCGCGCCCGGCGCCCCGCCGGCGCAGGCGCCGACGCCGCAGCAGATCACGATCGGGCAGATGTACGTCCAGTTCCAGATCCCGGCAAAGAAGTACGACGGCGGATGGCCGGTCATCATGGTGCACGGGTCGACGCACACGGGAGCCTGTCTCGAAGCGACGCCGGATGGGCGTGAGGGCTGGTATCCGTACTTCGTCCGCAACGGCGTGCCGAGCTACGTGGTCGATCAGGCAGGACGTGGACGCTCCGGATTCGATCAATCGGTGATTCACGAGGCCGAGGCGAGGCTGGCAAGCGGCGACACCAAGACCGCGGCGGATCTCCTTCCGGGCTTCGGCCGGATTACCGACAACGGCGCCTGGACGGCGTGGTTCGGGCATCTCGTCCCGCAGGGCTCGACCGTCCTCAACGGCACGCTGGTGCCGCACGGTCATCCCCAGGACCCGAACCCGAAGCCGGACGCCTACCAGCACGTGGCGCCGCTCTTCCCCATCGACTCGGTTGACCCGAGCATCGCCGCGCGCACCGGCGCCATCGGACCCGCACCCGGCGGCTCCAGCGCGTATTACGCGCTCGACTATTACAAGCAGCTCGTCCCTAATGCCGAGGTCACGCTGCCCGGCTCGACCTGCGCCTCGTGCAACCCGACTGCGCTCTCACCGGCCAACACCTGGACGCCGCAGAACCTGGCGGCGCTGGTGGAACGGCTGGGCGGCGCCATCGTGGTGACCCACTCGCAATCGGGGATCATGGGGCATCATATGACCCGCATTCTGAAGGAGCGGGGCCACCTCGATCTGCTCAAGGGGTTGATCACGCTCGAAGGCTCCTGCTCGCTGTCCAACAGCGGCCTCACGGCGGCCGACTTCGACGCCATCCCGTACATGGCGCTCAAGGGCGACTACGCAGGAACCAGCATGGTGTGCCAGGAGACCGTTGACGCCATCAACGCGCGGCGCGCAGCCAAGCAGGGCACGGCGAAGGCGGAGTATTTGAAGCTGGACGAGATGGGGATTCTGGGAGTGACCCACATGATGATGCTCGACAAGAAGAACCTGGAGATCGCCGACATCATGATGGGCTGGGTCAAGAAGAACGTTCGCGGAGCCCGTAGGTAGTTGCCGTGAACGGTGAACTGCCTACTGTGAACTATAGGGAGCGTCATATGAAGAGACTGTCGAGGCTGTTCATGATCGTCGCGTCCGTCGGACTGGGAGCGTCCGCGTGCACGAGCGCAACACCGCCGCCGGGAGCCAGCACGGCGGCGTCGGGGGTTGACGAAGCTGACAAGCAGTGGACGATGCAGAACAAGAATCAGTCTGCGACGCGCTACAGCTCCCTGAACGAGATCAACACCGGCAATGTCAAAGCGCTGAAGGTGGCGTGGTCGTTCTCGACCGGCGTGCTCAGGGGACACGAGGGCGAGCCGCTCGTGGTGGGAAGCACGATGTATGTCCACACGCCCTTCCCCAACATCGTCTACGCGCTCGACCTGGCCAAGGAGGGGGCGCCGATCAAGTGGAAGTACGTTCCCAAGCAGGATCCGTCGGTCATCCCGATCGCGTGCTGCGATACGGTCAATCGCGGAGTGGCGTACGCCGACGGCAAGATCTTCCTGAACCAGCTCGACACACACACGGTTGCCCTCGACGCGGCCACCGGCAAGGAGCTGTGGAAGGTCAAGCAGGGCGACCACAAGGTCGGTCAGACCATCACGTCGGCACCGATGGTCATCAAGGACAAGGTGATCTCGGGAATCTCCGGCGGTGAGTTCGGCGTGCGCGGCTTCGTCACGGCGAACGACGTCAATACCGGCAAGCAGCTCTGGCGCATGTACAGCACCGGGCCGGAGGAAGAGGTCGGCTTCGGCGGCTCCGTCGAGACGTGGAAAGGCGACGAGTGGAAGCGGGGCGGTGGCACCACGTGGGGCTGGTACAGCTACGACCCCGAGCTCAATCTCTTCTACTACGGCACCGGTAACCCGGGGTCGTGGAATCCCGATCAGCGGCCGGGCGACAACAAGTGGTCGATGACGATCTTCGCGCGCAATCCCGACACCGGCAAAGCGACGTGGGCCTACCAGAAGACCCCGCACGACCGGTGGGACTACGACGGGATCAACGAGAACGTCCTCGTCGATCTGAACATCAAGGGCCAGATGCGGAAGACGCTGGTGAACTTCGACCGCAACGGCTTCTCCTACGTGCTCGACCGCACCACGGGCGAGCTGCTGCTCGCCGAGCCGTTCGTCGTCGTCAACTGGGCCAAGGGCGTGGACCTCGCGACCGGCAAGCCGATCGAGGATCCAGAGAAGCAGACCTCGGCGACCAAGAACACGAAGGACATCTGTCCGTCGGCGATGGGAGGCAAGAACCAGCAGCCGGTGTCGTACTCGCCGCGCACGGGCTTCTTCTACGTCCCCACCAATAACCTGTGCATGGATTACGAGGGCGTCCAGGTGAAGTATCAGGCGGGTCAGCCGTACGTCGGCGCGATCGTCGTCAGCAAGCCTGGCCCGGGCGGCAACCGCGGCGAGTTCATCGCGTGGGATCCGACCACGGGCAAGAAGGTGTGGGGCGTCAAGGAAGGGTTGTCGGCCTGGGGCGGCGCGCTCTCGACGGGCGGCGACGTCGTCTTCTACGGGACGATGGAGGGCTGGCTGAAGGCCGTTGACGCGAAGACGGGCGCGGAGCTGTGGAAGTTCAAGACGCCCTCCGGGATCATCGGCAACCCGATGACCTACGTCGGCCCAGACGGCAAGCAGTACGTCGCGGTGCTCTCGGGTGTTGGAGGATGGTCCGGCATCGGTGTGGCGGCCGACATGAGCCTCGAGGATCCCACCGCGGGTCTCGGAGCGATCGGCGCGTTCTCCGACCTGGCCAGCTTCAGCAACCAGGGCGGCGTCCTGACGGTGTTCTCGCTGCCGTAGGAAGATAGAAGGGGGCAGGGGGCAGGGGGCAGGGGGCAGGGGGCAGCTAACCTCTAACCCCTTCCCCCTGCCCCCTTTCCCCTGTCGTTATGCGCCACCGCCTGCTCTTCATCGCGCTCTGTCTCGTCTTCGCGGCGACGGCCTCTGCGCAAACAAAGGGACAGTTCCGCGTGTGCGCCGATCCGGAGAACATGCCGTTCTCGAATCAGAAGCAGGAAGGATTCGAGAACCGGATCGCCGATCTCATTGCCAAGGAGTTTCACGCGGCCAC
>DASTDQ010000053.1:0-3876 GCA_035710305.1 Vicinamibacterales bacterium
ATCATAGGGCAGGATGAACTCGCCCATCGCCTGATGGAAGAACGCCGCCTCCGGCCGCACCGGCGCCGCGGCGAAACCTTCGGGTATGGGGTAGGCGTAGGAATAGAACGCCGGATAGTCGATCGCGCCGCCGCCCGGCCAGAAGCCGGCACTGCTCACCTCGTGCGAATACGCCTCGCGGGTGACGGAATCGGGCAGACTGGGCACCCCTCCAGGGTGCAGCGGCGCTTTGCGACCGGAAAAGCGCGTCACCGCGTGATCGAAGCTGCCCCAGAAGAAGTGAACCGGGCTGACCTTGCCGAGAAAACCCGTGCGGAACTGCTTGAACACCCGATCCGCCTGGACGAGCACGCGCCAGAAGCGCTGCGCATAGTCCGGGTCATAGGCGGCGTGCTCGCGATCCTCGCGGAACGGGATCGGGTTAGGTCGCTCATTGGGGCTTCCGTGGATCCGAACCCGGATCTCAAGCTCGGCGAGCGCAGCCATGAGCTGGTCGTGGAAGTCGGCGACCGGCTTGGGAGCGAGCGGCATCCGTTTCTCGCCGCCATCGCTCGTCCGGATGAGCAGCGCATGATTGATGAAGTCGAAATCGATCTGAAACGCGCGTCCGTCGTACGGGATCGGGGAGGTGGTCAGGCCACGCGGCGTGACGTAAAGGGTGACGTGCCACGAATGGTTGGCCCACGGCGTCTGGGCCAGCCGGACCTTGCCGACGATCTGCGTCCACAGGTGCAGCGTGGTGCAGGTGTCTTTCCAATCCTCATAGGGCAAGGCAGGCCATAGTTCAGCCTGCGCGCTGTTGCGTGGCGTGGTCATGATCCCGTGTCTCCTCTGTGAGCATCTGGATAGGTAGCGCTCAGGGGTTCGATCGCTTCTGCGATGCGGCCTCGTCGTAGCGGGCGAAGACTTTCTCGACGCCGGCGAACTCACCTTCGGCCTGCTGGATCGAGAGCCGCTCCTGATCGCGGCGCCGGAATTCCTGCTCGATATCCTCCACCTTGGCCGGATCGAGGCCAAGACGCCGCAGGCCCTCCTTGCCCATCGCCACGCTCGACTCGAAGGTCTCGCGCAGGAAGTAGTCGACGTCCATCTGCATCAGCTGCAGCACGTGATTACGATCGAAAGCGCGGGCAAGGATTTGCGCCTTGGGGAATGCCGCCCGGACGTGGCTGATCCCGGCGTTGCAGGCTTCGGGATCGTCGACGCAGATGAAGATCAGCCGCGCTTTGCCGGCACCGGCTGCGGCGAGCACGTCGGCACGGCGCACATCGCCAAAATAGACCTTGTTGCAATATTTCTCGGCGATCTGGATACGCTCGGGATCGTGATCGACGGCGGTGATGCCGATGCCCTGCGCATGCATGAGCTGCGCCACGATCTGCCCGACGCGCCCGAAGCCGGTGATGATCACGCTCTTCTGCTCGGCCCGCGACACGTCCTCGACGTCGGCGGTGGTGCTGGTGAGGCGCGCCACTGCAACCTCATAGAGGGTACCCACGAGCGGCGTTGCCGCCATCGACAACGTGACGACGGCGACCAGCAGATTCGCGACTTCGGCGGCCATGACCGCAGCACCAGCGGCGGCGCTGAACAGGACGAACGCGAACTCGCCGCCCTGGGGGATGGTCACGGCGACCCGCTGCGCATCCCGATCTCCGACACCGAACAGACGACAGAGGCCGTAGATCAGCAGGGCCTTGACGAGCAGCAAGCCGATCACGCCGGCGAGGACGGTCAGGATGTTGTCCAGCACGAGCAGCCAGTCTACGGACATGCCAACGGCGATGAAGAAGAGGCCCAGGAGCAAGCCACGGAACGGCTCGATGTCGGCTTCCAGCTGATGCCGGTACTCGGAATCGGCCAGCAGCACGCCGGCGAGAAAAGCGCCCATGGCCATGGACAGCCCGACGCTTGCCATGATCAAGGCCGTGCCGACCACCAGCAGGAGCGCCGCTGCGGTGAAGACCTCGCGGGCGCGGGTCAGCGCGATGATCCGGAAGACGGGCCGGAGCAGGTAGCGGCCGACGATCACCACGGCCGCGACCACGCCGATGATCTTGCCGGCCTCCAGCCAGGGATTGCTCGCCTCGCCTATAGCGCCGGGGCCGAGCAGCGCGACCAGTGCCAGCAGCGGCACGATGGCCAGGTCCTGGAACAGCAGGATGGCGAATGCTCTGTTGCCGTAGGGACTGTTGAGCGTTCCTTTCTCCTCGAGGATCTGAAGCGCGAAGGCCGTGGAGGACAGGGCCAGGCCGAGGCCGGCGACAAGCGCCGGTCGCATCGCCAGGCCTACGGCAACGAGCAGCGCCGTGAGCACGGCACCGGTGACGATCACTTGCGAGAGACCGAGCCCGAAGATGTCGCGCCGCATCACCCAAAGACGCGAGGGCTTCAGCTCGAGCCCGATGATGAACAGGAGCAGCACCACGCCGAACTCGGCGAAATGCAGCACCTCCTCCGCATCCTCGATGAGGGCCAGGCCAAAGGGCCCGATCGCCGCGCCCGCCACCAGATAGCCGATTACCGAGCCGAGGCCGAGCCGCTTGAAGATCGGCACCGCGACCACGGCGGCGCCGAGAAAGACCGCGGCACCGGTCAGGAAAGAGCCCTCGCCTACCGCCATCCCCCATTCTCCCCAACCGTCATGCTTCTGCCGCGAGGGCCGAGAGCGAACGCATTAAACGTATCGTCGATCGCCCGAACTCTCGATCGTCAGGCCGGCGCACAGTGCGCTCATCAGCGCGAGGTCATCGTTGCGCTTGTCGGCATTCGCGAGACGCCGGTCAAAAGAGCACCTGCACGGTGAGCTCGACGAAGTCGATGTCCTTGGACGACCCGGTCTCCTCGATGAAGCGTCCGGGGAAAAAGTGCGAGTAGATAGTGGGAGACCTCGCCCTACATCTCCTCCCAGCCCCACTCACGACTCCAACCTGTCCTCTACAATCTTGGCTCACCAACGTTCGCCAGGGCTAATTGCCGACCGCCATCCCAGACGTAGGATCTTGCAGGAGGAACTCCGTGACCGGCACCATCAGCGGCCTTCACCATATCACCGTGATCAGCGGCAACGCCCAGCGCAACCTGAACTTCTATGCCAATGTCCTGGGGCTGCGCTTCATCAAGAAGACGGTTAACTTCGACGATCCGAGCGCCTATCACCTGTACTACGGCGACGAGGTCGGTACGCCCGGCACGGTGCTCACCTTCTTTCCCTGGGAGCACGCGAGGCGCGGCCGCCGTGGCGTCGGCGAGGCCTCGCTCACGCAGTTCTCCATCCCACCGGGCAGCCTGCCGTTCTGGCGGGAGCGCCTCGAGCGCGCCGGGGCGCCCGTGGCGGGACCCAGCGCCGTCTTCGGCGAGGAGCGTCTGGTGTTCGAGGATCCGGATGGCATGAAGGCGGCGCTTGTGGTTGCCGCCGATCTCGACCGGCGAACGCCCTGGACAACCACCGAAATCGGAGAGGAAAGCGCGATCCGCGGCTTTCACGGCGTGACCCTTTCTCTCGCCGATCATGCAGCGACCGCCGAGTTCCTGACTGCGCTGCTCGGCTACGACGCAGCCGGCAAGGAGGGCGACACGTACCGGTATGCCATGCCGCCCACGCGCCCTGCCCGGTTCGTGGATATCGTCGAGTTGCCGGGCGGCCAACCCGCGCTGCAAGGCGGGGGCAGCGTCCACCACGTCGCCTTCTCGGTGGCGGACCGGGCGGCGCAGGCAGAAGTCCGCGACCGGCTGGTGCATGCGGGTTATCAGGTCACGCCGCAGATCGATCGCAACTACTTCTTCTCGATCTACTTCCGCTCCCCGGGCGGGGTCCTGTTAGAGGTGGCGACCGAGGAACCTGGCTTCACGGTCGACGAGCCGGTCACGGAGCTC
>DASTDQ010000054.1:0-4889 GCA_035710305.1 Vicinamibacterales bacterium
CTCGTAGACCGAGTGTCTACACAGGCTTCCCAGATTGACACTGAGGAATCACAGTCTTCACCCGGCCTGGGACAACCTACTGTCGAGCTCCGTTACACGAGCCGAAACAGTCATCAGGGGAGCTGAAAGTTCATGCAGCGACGACTGTCCATGTCCCTGGCCGTGGCGGCGGCGATTTGTGCGTCCACGCCCGCGTGGGCGCAAGTCGGCGACGCCAGGCCGAACGTTTCCACCTTCGACGGCACCGGAGCGCATGCCTGGGACGGCAACGTACGCGCGTCGGACGCCGAGCTCGTCGCTCTGCTGGCGGAGGGCGTCAAGAGGTCACCGACGCTGAAAGCGCTCGTAGAGCGGCTGAACAAGTCGGATGTGATCCTCTATGTGCGGATGGACGTCACCTCGAAGACGGGGACCGGCCGCCTGACGTTCCTCACGGCCAACGCCGGCTACCGCTATCTCGTCGTGCACGTGCCCAACGGGCAATCGAAGGCGAAACAGCTCGCCGCGCTCGGACACGACATGCAGCACGCGATCGTCGTCGCGGACGCGCCGACGGTGACAGACTCGGCATCCTTCCGTCGTGAGTTCGAGAAAATCGGGAGCGTGAGCCAGTCCCAGAACGGACGCGATCTGTCGTTTGCAAGCCCGGCCGCGGTCGAGACCAAGAATCGCATTCAGCGGGAGCTCTCGGGCGACGCGCCGGCACAGAAGGTGGCGAGCGCGAACTAATCGTTCGCACCCTCGCACCTCACACCCTGCCCCCTGCCCCCTGCGTGCTTGTACACTGACCTCGTGCCCCCCGAGGTGATCGTTCGAGACTGGCGAGAAGCCGACCCCGCGGATACCCAGGTTCTCTACGACCGCGAACAGGAATACTGGGTACGCGAGCTGGCCTGGGACGCGTCGTCTGCCTGGCGCGAGATCGAACAGGCGCGCGTCGCGGGGGATCTGCCAGGGTTCATCGCGAGGGACGTGGAACGGACGGTTCGCGGCTGGTCGTACTTCCTTCGCGAGGGCGAGACCGCGCACCTGGGCGCGGTGGTGGCCGAAATGCCGGAGGCCACCGGCGCGCTGCTCGATGAGTGCCTCGCCGCCGCGCTGCGTCCGTCGAGGCCGGCGCGCGTGTCGTGCTTCCTGCCCTCCCGCGCCGAACACTTCGAGATGGCGCTTCGCGACCGTGGATTCGCGTGCGAACGCTATCACTACTTGAGCCGCCCCATCACGGCCGATGAAGGCGCGGCGGAGTCCGGCGCCTGGAGCGATGGCGATCTCACGCCGGCCGCCGAGCTGCTTCGCGAGTCCTACGGGAGCGACGGCCGCCATTTCGCGCCGCACGGAACGCCCGAGGAATGGGAGCACTACGTCCGCAGTCTCGTGGAACGCCCGGGATGCGGCGTGATGGAGCCGGCGATCACGCGCGTGGTCCGCGGCGACAGAGGCCTCGACGCGCTGGTCCTCGTCACGCGGATCTCGCCCGGCACGCTGCACCTGGCGCAGGTCGCAGTGCGTCCATCCCGGCGGCGCGAGGGGCTGGCACGACGGCTCGTCGAGGAGATCTTTCGCGTCGGCTCTGCGCGCGGGGCGCGGCAAGTCACGCTGCTCGTCGGCGATCGCAACACCGCCGCGCAGGCCCTGTATGCACGGATGGGGTTCACGGCACGATCGGCGTTCGTCGCCGGGCGTCTGGAGCTCTAGCGGTACACTGGGACGTATGCAATTGCGAACGGCCCGCCTCTGCCTGGATTGCGACGAGGTTCACGACGCTCAGCAATGTCCACTGTGTGCGTCCGAGACGTTCGCGTATCTCACCAGATGGGTTCCGGTGCCCGAGCGCCCGAACAACGCTTCGCGTCCCGCGGACGTTGACGCGCCGGAGACGGTCGGCGCGTACCGTGCAATGCTGCACCCCGCCGAGCGCCCGCGCGTCGGCGTGTGGCGTACCGTCCGCCGCGGCGCCGTCGGGCTGGCGCTCTTCGGCATCGCCGGGTGGGCGCTTCGTCATGGCGGTCGAAACCATCCTGCCGGCCAGCCCCAGAATCAGGACGCGCAGGGACAACCGCAATCGTGAACGCCAAGGCGCCTTCGGCCCTGACAGGTTCCCTCCAAGAGACGACGGCCGCGTCGGCGGTCGCACGGAATCATCTGGCGGGAACAGCGTCGGTGTCGTGGCGCGTCAATGCCGAACGCATTGTGCTCCTGGGCTGGGGGCGCGCCATCCTCCTGCAGCTCGCGCATCCGCTCGTCGCCGCGGGCGTCTTCGGACACAGCAGCTTCCGCGCCACGCCGTGGGCCGCGGCCTCGCGGCTGTACCACACGGTTCACGCCATGCTGGCGCTCACGTTTGGAAGCGACGCCGACCGCGAACGCACACTCGACGCCATCCGGGCGATACACCGCCGCGTCAACGGCGTGCTCGAGGACGGGGTCGGCCCGTACCCGGCTGGGACTCGCTATTCGGCTGAAGATCCGGCACTCGTCGTGTGGGTTCACGCCACGCTGATCGAGTCGGTGATCCTGGCCTACGAACGCCTGGTCGCGCCCCTTTCGGCGGAGGAACGCGACGCGTACTGCGAGGACGCGTTCCCGATCGCGGTCGCGCTCGCGGCGCGCCCGCAGGATGTGCCGCGAAGGTGGGACGACGTGCGGAGCGTCATGGAACGCATGCTCGCGTCGGGTGCGCTGGCCGTCGGCAGCCACGGGCGCGAGTTGTCACGCGCCGTGCTCTCCCCCGCGGGTGGATGGGCCGTGGCCCCGGCCACCTGGGTCAATCGCGTCGTCACCATCGGGCTGTTGCCTTCCGGCATCCGGCAGCAGTACGGCCTTGCGTGGGCGGGCCGCGATGAGCGACGGCTCGAGAGAATCCTGTCGTGCCTGCGCGCCACGCGCCGCGTGCTTCCCGATGCGTTGGCCTTGTGGCCGGAAGCGCGACGAAACCGACGACCCTAGTACGCCGTGTCCGGCTTCAGCCGGACGTCTTCAATGGCTCCCCTTCCCACTTCGCGATGACCACCGTCGCTAGGCAGTTGCCGAGCACGTTCACCGACGTGCGCAGCATGTCCAGCACGGCGTCGATCCCGAGCAACACGAACACCGGCTCGGCGGGCAGGCCGAAGGACGACACCGTGCCGAGCAGGATGACGAGCGCGCCGCGCGGCACGCCCGCGACTCCTTTGCTCGAGAGCATCAGCGTCAGGAGGATCACGAACTGCTGGCCGACGCTCAGGTCGATGCCGGCAGCCTGGGCGACGAAGATCGCGGCCAGCGAGAGGTACAACGTGCTGCCGTCCAGGTTGAAGCTGTAACCGGTCGGCATGACGAAAGCCACGATCGGGCGAGGCACGCCGAAGCGCTCCATCGCCTCCATCGCCCGAGGCAGCGCGGCTTCCGAGCTCGTCGTCGCGAAGGCGACCGACACCGGCTCGGCCACGGCCTCGGCGAAGCGGCGAATCGGCACCTTCGCGATCAGCGCAATGGGGAGCAGGACGCCGACGACGAACAGGCCGACGGCGACGTAGAACGTGGCCAGAAGCTGCAGCAGGTTCGAGAGCACGCCCAGCCCGAGCTGCCCGACCGTGTAGGCGATGGCCGCACCGACGCCGATGGGCGCCATCAGCATCACGATCTTGGTGAACGAGAACATCGTCTCGGCGAGGCTTTCGGCGAAGGCCATCATCGGCCGCCGCTTGTCTTCAGGCAGCAGCGCCAGCGCGATGCCGAAGAGCACGCTGAAGACCACGATCTGGAGCATCTCGGCCTCGACGACCGCCCGGCCGATGTTCTCGGGGAACGTGTCCAGCACGATGTCCTGCCACGTGCGCGCCGCAGCCGGCGACACGGCGGCCGCGTCCGCCGGCGGAGTGAGCGGGATGCCGACCCCGGCGCGGCTCACGGTGATCGCCCCCCATCCGATGAGGAGCGCGAGCGTCGTGACGACCTCGAAATAGACGAGCGCCTTGACGCCCATCCGGCCGACCTGGCGCAGGTTGGAGTGCCCCGCGATGCCGACGACGAGCGTGGCGAAGAGGAGCGGCGCGACGATCGTCCGGATGAGGCGCAGGAAGATCTGGCTGAGCACGCGGAGCCCCACGGCGACCTCGGGAAAGTCGTGGCCGACCTCGGCGCCGACGACCATCGCGACGAGAATCCAGACCGTGAGCGATCGGCGCCTGGCGGCCCATGTCACGAGCGCGGCGATCGCGAGCCACCGCGCGCCGAAGAAGAGGGCGTCAGGTACGCCGGACATCGACATGCGCATGTTATACTTCGATGTTCTCGCCAGTTAGAGATTCCAACCTGCGGAAGTGGCGGAATTGGCAGACGCGCTAGCCTCAGGAGCTAGTGGGCGCAAGCCCATGAAGGTTCGAGTCCTTTCTTCCGCACCAACCTTCGCTCATGAACACAGGCGAAGGTTGCCCGCCATAGCGCGAAGCGCGACGGCGGGCCCGTCCCCTTCCCGAACGAGCTACGGTTGGCAAGCCAGCGAAGGTTGTCTGCCGAAGCTGCGTGGAAGGCGGATGACTACGAAGACATGAGCGACGCAATCGACGACCGCGCCGGCTTGTGTGCGTCCTGCCTTCACGCGCGTACGGTTACCTCGTCGAGGGGCTCCACCTTCATCCTGTGTCAGCTCTCGTTCGGCGATCCACGCTTCGCGCGTTATCCCCCGCTCCCGATGATCCAGTGTGAAGGGTATCGACGTGCCGAGACACCGCGCGCGCGTGTGAAGAGCAAGCGTGCGTCCGCGAGGACGCGCGTCACACGGCGGCTCAGATGAGGTGTGAAATGTTCGGCTCGACGCCGAGCAGCGCCTTGCCGTAGATCTCCAGGTTCACCTGCCACTCCGTGATCGCGTGATGGCTGGCGGTGTGCACGTCGCGCCACAGCCGCTG
>DASTDQ010000055.1:0-4579 GCA_035710305.1 Vicinamibacterales bacterium
GTTGACGACATCGTGGTGGCGCTGCCGGAAGACGTGGCGGCGCGGCCGCCTGCGTATCTTCTCGGTGGCGAGAAGCGCCTCGAGATCGTGACAGGAGGCGGACGTCGCCGCGATTCGGTCGCGCACGCGTTCGCGCGCGTCACCGACCGCGCGGAGATCGTCGTGATCCACGACGCGGCCAGGCCGCTCGTCACCGACGCCGCGATCCGGCGGACGATCGCAGCGGCGTCCGAGTACGGTGCGGCGATTGCGGCTGTGCCGGTCCCCGACACCGTCAAGCAGGTGAAAGAGGGCGGCGTCATCGCCGCGACGTTGAGGCGGGAAGAGATTTATCTCGCGCAGACGCCGCAGGCCTTCCGCGTCGGAGTGCTCAGGGCCGCGCTGGCACTCGACGGCGACGCCACCGACGAAGCGATGCTGGCCGAGCGGGCCGGACACCAGGTCCGCGTGGTCGAGGGCGACCTCCGGAACCTGAAGATCACGACGCCGGACGACCTCGCGCTCGCGGAGCGGTACCTCCAGATCGATGCCTCGCGGCACGCCGCCCTGCGCATTGGGAACGGGTACGACCTCCATCGGCTCGTGCCAGGGCGCCTGCTGATTCTCGGAGGCGTGACCATTCCGTTCGACACCGGACTCCTGGGGCACTCGGACGCCGACGCCGTGTGCCACGCGGTAACCGACGCCGTGCTCGGCGCCGCCGGGGCGGGCGACATCGGCCGTCATTTTCCCGATACCGATCCAGCCTGGAAGGACGCCAACAGCCTGGACATGCTCCGTCGCGCCGCCACCCTCGTGCGCGCCGCCGGCTACGCCGTCGTCAACGTCGACCTCGTGGTGATCGCCCAGCGGCCGAAGCTCTCGCCCTATGCCGATCAGATTCGCGCGAACCTGGCGAATGCGCTCGGCTGCGACGCGTCGCAGATTGGCGTCAAGGGCAAGACCAACGAAGGCGTCGATTCGATGGGCGCCGGCGAATCAATCGCCGTCCACGCCGTCGCCTTACTGGCGCGCCCCTAAATGGGGTCGGGAGTCATTTCTCGAGGACAGTGCACTGACCGAGAATAGGACTGCCCTCAAGAAATGACTCCCGACCCCATTAGACTCCGCTTCGCCCCCAGCCCCACCGGGCAACTCCACGTCGGCAACGCGCGTACGGCGCTCTTCAACTGGCTGCTGGCCCGCGGCAGCGGAGGCACGCTCATTCTTCGCATCGAGGACACCGACGTCGAGCGATCGACGAGCGAGTCCGAGCGAGGCATCCTCGAGGACCTGCGGTGGATGGGCCTCGATTGGGACGAGGGCGTCGAGCGTGGAGGGACGCACGGCCCGTACCGGCAGTCGGAGCGGCTGCACATCTATCGCGCGCATGCCGTGGAACTGCTGGCGGGCGGCCATGCCTACCACTGCTTCTGTCCGGCCCGGCAGCTCGAGGCGGATCGTGAAGCAGCGCTTGCCGCTGGGCGGCCGCCGAAGTACTCGGGCCGCTGCCGGCTGCTCACGAAGGACGAGGCGCGCCACCGCGTCGAGAGTGGTGAACAGGCGGTGATCCGTTTCCGCGTTCCCGACGCACGCGACGTGAGCTTCGACGACATCGTTCGCGGCAGAGTGACCTTCAACACCGACGTGATCGGCGACCCCGTGCTCCTGCGCTCCGACGGTTCGCCCGCCTACAACTACGCCGTCGTCATCGACGACGCGCTGATGGAGATCACGCACGTCATTCGCGGCGAGGATCACATCTCCAACACGCCCCGGCAGCTGCTGCTGTACGAGGCGTTCGGCTGGCGGCCCCCCGCCTTCGCGCACGTCTCGCTCGTGATGGGTCCCGACCACAGCCCGTTGTCCAAGCGGCACGGTGCCACGTCGGTTGCCGAGTTCCGCGCGCGCGGCTTCCTGCCGGAGGCGCTGGCGAATTATCTGGCGCTCCTGGGGTGGTCGCCCGGAGACGGCCGGGAACTGCTGCCGGTCGGCGAGTTGGCCGCGCTGTTCCGTCTCGAGGACGTCGGCCACAGCGCCGGTGTGTTCGACGTCGAGAAGCTGGCGTGGGTGAACAGGCATTACCTGAAGAGCGCGGCGCCCGAGCGGCTGGCGCGGCTGGCCGTCCCCTACTTTCAGCGAGAGGGATGGATCGCCGATCCCACCGACGCCGATGTTCGCTTCCTCTCGCAGATCGTTCCCGTGGCCGCGGCGTCGATCGATCGCGTGGAGCAGGTGACCGCGAGGCTGGCGTTCCTGTTCGACTACTCGGCCTCGCGCGCTCTCGACGTCCCCGGGATTCGATCCGAGGCGCAGTCGTCGCGGGACGTGATTGCCGCGTTGGCAGACGAACTCGGCCGGGCCGGGCCGCTCCTCGACCGCGACACCTTCCGCGGCGCCGCCGCCCGCGTTCGCGAGCGAACAGGGCAGAAAGGGAGGGCGCTCTTTCATCCGATCCGGCTCGCGCTCACCGGCGAGGCAGAAGGGCTCGAGCTGGACGTGGCCGTGCCGGCCATCGAAGCCGGAGCAGCGCTGCAGCCGTCGGGAATCCGACGTGTTCCGAGCGCGCGCGAACGGGCTGCTGAATTCGCACGATGTGTTTCCGATCTGGGGCCTCCTGAGGCCTGAGCCCCGAGCCCTGAGGCCTTCATGATCGTTTACGGCATCAACCCCGTCCTCGAGGCGATGCGCGCCGGACGCGTGAAGCAGTTGTGGATCGGCGAGCGTCGAGACGAACGCATGCGGGAGTTGCTCGCCTTTGCCGCCACGCACGGCATCAGCCCTCAGCACGTTCCGTCGGACGCGCTCGCCCGCCGCGCCCGGGGCGGCGTGCACCAGGGCGTGGTCGCCGACGTGGATGACGCGGCGCAGTTCACCGTCGGCGAGATCGTGCGCGGCTCGAGCGATCCACCGCTCATCGTCGTCCTCGACGGCGTCGAGGATCCTCACAACCTCGGGGCGATCCTCCGCACCGCCGATGCAAGCGGCGCGAGCGGCGTCGTCGTCCAGGCGAGGCGGTCGGCTGCGAGGTCGGGCGCGGCCGCGAAGGCGTCGGCCGGCGCGGTGGCGCACGTCCGGGTCGCCGAAGTGGTCAACATCGCAAGGGCCCTCGAGGAGTTGAAGGACCTCGGCGTGTGGACGGTTGGCCTGTCGGGCGATGCCGCCACGGCCTACGATTCGATCGACTTCACGCTGCCGACCGCCATCGTGCTCGGCGCCGAAGGCGAAGGACTCAGACGGCTCGTGCGTGAGCGATGCGACTACCTGGCGTCGATCCCTATGAGCGGCAGGGTGGGAAGCGTGAACGTCTCGGTGGCCGCCGGCGTCGTGCTGTTCGAGGCCGTCCGCCAGCGACGACAGCGCCCGAAGAAGCCCGGCGGCTAGCCGCGCCGGGACGGCACGAACCGAGGCCCTGACGGCCAAGGCCCTATGAGCCAATAGGTTACGGGTTCCAATCTCCGGACCTTCGGTGCGGGCCGTCCGTCCCGGGGGAGCTTCTCGTCTTGCGTGCGCTTCAAGTACAATGTGCGCAGCGGTTTGCCATGCTGGCACAGGAAGTGCTATTATCTGCCCTTTGTCTGGCTGGCGTAGCTCAGTCCGGTAGAGCAGCTGATTTGTAATCAGCCGGTCGGGGGTTCAAATCCCTCCGCCAGCTCCAACCGGGCTCTTTTTTTGCTCTTTTTTTGGCCACTTCTTCAGGAAAGCACCGATCACACAGATTCCAGCGAAACCCGATACGTGCGTCGAAACTCATGGTGCACACACGCGCGACACGGTGCGGTTGATCCATGGGGTTGTGAGTGGCAGTGAGTTCAAGGGGAGGTGGCGGAGCGGTCAATCGCAGCAGACTGTAAATCTGCCGCCCAACGGGCTACGGAGGTTCGAACCCTCCCCTCCCCACCAACCTTCGCTCGCCTGAACAGACAGCGAGCTTCGGTTGGCAAGCCAGTGAGGGTTGGGAAGGCGGGCGTGCCCGCCGTAGCGCGAGGGTAGCGAGCGTTCGAAGGCAGGCGAGCCGGCGAGCGCGAAGGCGGGAGTAACTCAGTGGTAGAGTCACAGCCTTCCAAGCTGTTGGTCGCGGGTTCGATCCCCGTCTCCCGCTCCAGCCTTCGCTCGCTTGGCGAGCTACGGTTGGCAAGCCATCCTCCGCGAGTTGGGTGTGACGAGGTGGACGATGAGTTTGCTGCGGCCGACTTGTCGGCCGTAGCGCGAACGCAGCGAGCGCGAAGGCCGATGTAGCTCAGTTGGCAGAGCGCGTCCTTGGTAAGGACGAGGTCACCAGTTCAATCCTGGTCATCGGCTCCAACCTTCGCGCGCGCTTGCCAACGAGCGCGCTACGGTTGGCAAGCCATGCGAAGGTTGTCCGCCGTAGCTCCGAAGGAGCGGAGGCGGACCGGGTTAGTGAAGGGCACGGCGAACGAGGCAGTCATCACTTCTTTTTCAGCGAGCGCGAACGCACATGGCGAAAGAAAAGTTTGATCGTTCGAAACCGCACGTGAACGTGGGGACGATCGGGCACATCGACCACGGGAAGACGACCTTGACGGCGGCGCTGACGAAGGTGGCGGCGGACAAGGGGTGGGCGAAGTACGTGCCGTAT
>DASTDQ010000056.1:0-6869 GCA_035710305.1 Vicinamibacterales bacterium
ATACGGCACGTACTTCGCCCACCCCTTGTCCGCCGCCACCTTCGTCAGCGCCGCCGTCAAGGTCGTCTTCCCGTGGTCGATGTGCCCGATCGTCCCCACGTTCACGTGCGGTTTCGAACGATCAAACTTTTCTTTCGCCATCTGACGCTCCGATTCAGAAGGCCTCAGGGCTCAGACCCCAAGGCCTCAGGGCTGTCTCTGTTCCAAGGCCTCAGGCCTGGCCCAGCCCTGGGGCCCGAGGCCTGATTCCCGGGGCCTATTTCGTTCCCTGTATCCTGGCCACGACCTCTTCGCTCACATTTTGCGGTGTCTGCTCGTAGCGGTCGAAATGCATCGAGTAAGTCGCGCGGCCCTGCGTGCGCGAGCGCAGGTCGGTCGCATAGCCGAACATCTCCGAGAGCGGCACGCGCGCGTTGATGATCTGCGTGCTTCCACGATCCTCTTGTGACTGGATACGACCGCGACGGCCCGAGAGATCGCCCATGACGTCGCCCATGTAGTCCTTCGGCACCACGACCTCGACACGCATCACGGGCTCGAGCAGCACGGGCTTGGCCTTCTTGGCCGCATCCTGAAACGCCATGGAGCCGGCAATCTTGAACGCCATCTCCGACGAGTCGACTTCGTGGTGCTTGCCGTCGTACAGCTCGATCCTGACATCGTCGATCGGATAGCCGGCGAGGATACCGCGCGTGAGCGCTTCTTTGATGCCCTCGTCCACGGGCTTGATGTATTCCTTCGGGATCGTGCCGCCCTTGATCTCGTTCTCGAAGATGTAACCCGTACCAGGCTCGCCCGGGAACAAGCGAATCTTCACCTCGGCGAACTGGCCGCGACCACCGGTCTGCTTGGCGTACCGCATCTCGCCGTCGGCGGCGCGCGTAAGCGTTTCCTTGTACGCCACCTGTGGCTTGCCTACACTCGCTTCGACGCCGAATTCGCGCTTCAAGCGGTCGACGATGATCTCGAGGTGCAGCTCGCCCATGCCGGCGATGACGACCTGGCCGGTCTGCTCGTCGGTATTGACCCGGAAAGTCGGGTCTTCCGACATGAGCTTCTGCAGGCCGACGCCGAGCTTCTCCTGGTCGCCTTTCGTCCTCGGCTCGATCGCGAGCGAGATGACCGGCTCGGGGAAGTCCATCGACTCGAGTACGACGGGCTTCTTCTCATCGCAGAGCGTGTCGCCGGTGCTGACCTGCTTGAGGCCGACGGCCGCAGCGATATCGCCGGCGTAGACCTCTTTGATCTCCTCACGCTTGTTGGCGTGCATCTTCAGCAGGCGGCCGACGCGCTCCGACTTGCCCTTGGTGGCGTTGTAGACCGCTGAGCCCGAGGTCAGTACACCCGAGTAGACCCGGATGAACGTGAGCTGGCCCACGAACGGGTCGGTCATGAGCTTGAACGCCAGCGAGGAAAAGGGCGCATCGTCTGACGCGGGGCGCTCGACCAGCGTCTCTTCCTTCGCGTTCGGATCGAGGCCCGAAATGGCCGGCACATCGAGCGGCGAAGGCAGATAGTCCACGACAGCGTCGAGCAGCGGCTGCACGCCCTTGTTCTTGAACGCGGTGCCGCAGATGACGACGACGAAGGCCGTGTCCTCGTGGTAGACCGACTTGATCACGCGGTCGCGGAGCGCCGCCTTGATCTCGCTCTCGGTGATTTCCTGGCCGCCGAGGTACTTCTCGAGCAGCTTGTCGTCGTGCTCGCTGACCTTCTCGATCAGTTTCTCGCGGTACTCCTGCGCCTCGGCCATCAGCTCGGCCGGGATGTCCGACACGTCGTAGTCGGCACCCATGGTCTCGTCCTTGTAGGTGATCGCCTTCATCTTGACGAGGTCGATCACGCCCGTGAACTTGTCTTCGGCACCGATGGGCAGCTGAATCGCGACCGGATTGGCCCCGAGCTTCGTCTTGATCTGGGAGAGCGTCGCCTTGAAGTCCGCGCCGATGCGGTCCATCTTGTTCACGAAGCAGATGCGCGGCACGCGATACTTGTCCGCCTGACGCCACACGGTCTCGGACTGCGGTTCGACGCCCGAGACCGCGTCGAACACGGCGCACGCGCCGTCGAGCACGCGCAGCGAGCGCTCGACTTCCGCCGTGAAGTCGACGTGGCCGGGCGTGTCGATGATGTTGATGCGCATGTCGCGCCAGAAGCAGGTCGTCGCGGCGGACGTGATGGTGATCCCGCGCTCCTGTTCCTGCTCCATCCAGTCCATGACCGCGGTGCCCTCGTGCACTTCGCCGATCTTGTACGTAATCCCGGTATAGAAGAGGATCCGCTCGGTGGTGGTCGTCTTCCCGGCATCGATGTGCGCCATGATGCCGATGTTCCGGGTTCGATTCAGCGGTGTCTGACGGGGCATTTCTGGTCCTTGGTGCTTGGTGCTTGGTGCTGGGTCCCTTACCAGCGGTAATGGGCGAAGGCCTTGTTCGCTTCGGCCATCCGGTGCGTGTCCTCGCGCTTCTTGACGGCGCCGCCGCGCAGGTTCGAGGCGTCGAGCAACTCGTTGGCCAGCTTTTCCTGCATCGTCTTTCCGTCGCCGCGGTCGCGCGCGTAGCCGACCAGCCATCGGATGCTGAGCGACAGCCGGCGGTTCGGGTTGACTTCGACCGGAACCTGGTAGTTCGAGCCACCCACGCGCCGCGACTTCACCTCGAGGCTCGGCTTGACGTTGTCGAGCGCCTTCTTGAACACCTTGAGCGGGTCGTCTCCCGTTCGCTCCTTGATGATGTCGAAGCTCTGGTAGAGGATGCGCTCGGCGGTGCTGCGCTTGCCGTCGTGCATCACCGTGTTGATGAACTTGCTGACCAGGGCGCTGTTGTAGAGCGGGTCGGCCGCCAGTTCTCGCTTCGGTATCTCTCGTCTGCGTGGCATAACTCTGATCCTTGAAGGTCTCAGGGCCCGGGGCTCAGGCCTCAGGCCTCAGCAGGGCCCAGGCCGTTCATTGCTTCGGGCGCTTGGCGCCATACTTCGAGCGGCCCTGCTTACGGCCCTGCACGCCCACGGCGTCGAGCGTGCCGCGGACGACGTGATACCGCACGCCGGGCAGGTCCTTGACGCGGCCGCCGCGAATGAGCACGAGCGAGTGCTCCTGAAGGTTGTGGCCGACGCCAGGTATATAGGTCGTCACCTCGATCCCGTTGGTCAGGCGTACGCGAGCCACTTTCCGAAGGGCCGAGTTCGGCTTCTTCGGCGTCTGGGTGAACACGCGGACGCACACGCCCCGCTTCTGGGGGCTGACCTGGAGCGCAGGGCTCTTCGTCTTCGTCACGATCTTCGTGCGGCCCTGGCGTACGAGCTGACTTATCGTCGGCATACGGGGTCGGGAGTCATTTCTTCGAGGACACGCCTACTCGGCTGGCCCGGGAGCGTCCTCGAAAAATGACTCCCGACCCCATTTTCCGTACACGCGCAGCCGCCAGCCAAGCAGCCCCACGTGGTTCCAGGCCTGAAGAGCGAAAGCGATCGCTCTGGCGCCTGAAACGCTGAACCCTAACTTGTTGAATACTGAGGGGACTGCGGGCGCCACACCCGCATCCTCTCCAGGAAAACAGCCTTCGAGGCTTTCTTCCGTTGCGGTTGGGGCTAGATAGGGTGTCCTAACCCCAAGAGAACCTGACGAATATAGCACTGGACCCCGGCTTGGCGCAACGGGCGCCGGCTCGCTCCAGACCCTCGAGACGACAGGACTTCGGACGGTTTACCGTCGTCTGGGCAGCCGCCGACGCCCCCAAGGGGGCCTACCTCCGCGCGGCCAAATACTCCACGAGGGCTGTCATTTCGTCCTCGGTGAGCGTCTCACCAAACGCCGGCATGTTCGCCAACGGGTCGATCCCCGCCGGGTCGGTGATCCACCTCCGCAGCCACGTGCCCGAAGAGCATCGAGACGATGCCTGTGACGACCATCAGAGCGACGGGTGCCCGATGGTGGAGCGGAAGAGCCGGCTCTTACGACTCCTGCCGCTGAGTTGACGAATCCTGCAACTGTCGCACATTACATTGCGGGCGATTGAGCGGAAACGGCGCGAACACTTTTCCGGACTGCGGCTACCTGCCGACGAGCCGCCGAACCCCGCGGACGGCAACCGCCAGAACCTGGAACACCAGCGCCCCGACGAACACCACCATGAAGAAAGCCATCACCACGACGGGCGAGGCGACCACGACGTTGAGGACCTCCTCGAGCAACAGCCGCGCATTCGGCTGGAACAGCGCCCTCGCGGCGAGCAGCACCGGAACCGCCGCAACCACTGACAGCAGGAACGGCCGCAGCGCCCGGTCCGCGAAATGGGCCGGAATCCTCGCCGGTCGACACAGCCACTCGAAGCACTGCCCGTTCCAGTTCTCCCACAGCGGCAGCACGCAGAAGCGATACCAGGCGGCCATCATGGCGACCAGGAGGAGTGCAGCAACGGACGCGTGACCCCAGCGATCCAGCGTCACCGCATCGAGCTCCACCAGCGGTCCGATCGCGAGGCCGACAAACGATCCCAGCCCGGTCAGCAGCTCGGCGACGGGCTTGGTCAAGGGGCGTTCCGAGAGCGATTGCAGGATGACGTCGCGTCCGAACACCTCCAACTGGCCGCGAAACGCGTAGAGCATGATCGGCGTCGCCAGAAAGACGATCGCGGCGCGGGCCAAGGCGAGCAGGGCGACTCGAACGCGGCGTCCCGGAATCCCTGGGATTTTCGCTGGCGTCTCCACCGTGAAAACGCCGCTGCCGGCGCGTTGATCCAGCTCGCGCGCGACCGGCATCACGAACTCGTCCCAATTCTCCCAATACGTCGAGTGGTCCGTGAGCCAATTGATTCGATTCGTGATCTTGAACTGTCGAAGACCTCGGACTTTGTCGGCAGGAGCGAGCGGACCGTTGGGCACAGGATCAGCGGTCGCCCAGTAGTCGATCCAGTCGAGCGGCGAGAGCGACAGCTCGGCGGCACGTTCGGGCCAGGCCTTGATGTTGCCCCACACCACGGTCAAGGCCGCAACCATCATCGCCAGCGGCAAGAACAGGTACAGCGTCCACAGAATGGACCGGGCATCGTCGTCGGTCGTCAAGGACAGCGCGCGCGGGAGCAGCGCGATCGCGACCAGCGACACCCAGAGTATCGTTCGCACGCTCCGTGCCCGCGTCTCCGTGGACATCGATCCGAGCTCGGTGAGCTTGGCGACTCCCGATCCAAACGTCACCAGCACACACACCTTGGGGTGACGTCGCTCGGCCAGCGCAAGCCTCGCAATCGCAGCGCCCTGGGAGTGCGCAACCACGGCCACGTCGTCGCAGCGGTCAGCCAGCCACCGCACGTTGTGCCGGACCGCGCCGATCGCCGCCGCCTTCTGGACGGGGTCCTCGAGCAGGACGTAGCTGTCGCCCAGCGTTCCGGTGACCCTGAGGAGGAACCCGGAGACGGCGCGTCGAACCACCGGAATCGGCAGCCACGCCACCACCGCGAGCAAGGCCACGACGATTTGCATCAGCATCGACAACGGAACGGCGAGAACGACCTTCAGCAGCTGGTACGGCACTTGTCCCCGGGGCGCATCGCCGAGCCATCGGCTTGCGTGGGAAATGATGGCCCAGGGACCGATCGTGAGGAGCCACGCGGCCAGCTTCATGAACGGCGGCCGGCTGAACTCGTCCGCCCACCAGCTCTCGGCGAGCAGCCATTTCTCGGGGGATCGGTCTCGCACGGCGATCTCGAGAACCGCGTGTGCCGGTTCTTCGGACCCCAACTGCGACGCGCTCAGCTTCGACTCGACGACGTCCGCGCTGCCGATGTCGCGGCCCTCCATCCACCCACGGACACACCGAATCAGCGGCTCGCTGAAGGTCAGCAGGGTATCGCCGCGAGGCTGCTCGCCGATGCCGTGCACGAAGAGCACGCCGAGGGCGTGGCGACTCACTTTGGTGGCACGACGGGGACGCTGCCTGTGAACACGTACGCAAAGAGCATCGAGATGATCCCCATGACGATCATCAAGGCGACGCTGTGCTTGATGGTGAAGCGGAAGAGCCGGCTCTCGTCAGCCGACGTCATCCCGGTGGCGGCCACCGCAACGGCGATGCTCTGAATCGAGATCATCTTCCCCATCACGCCTGCTGCCGAGTTCACCGACGCCGTGAGCACCGGGTTCAGGCCCAGCGCGTTGGCGGTCACGACCTGGAGGTTCCCGAAGAGCGCGTTGGCGGAGGTGTCGCTCCCGGTCAGGAACACGCCGAGCCACCCGACAACGGCGCTGAAGAACGGGAACGCCACGCCGGTTGTCGCGAACGCGAGGCCGAGCGTCGAGGTCATGCCCGAGTAGTTCATCAGGTACGCCAGCCCCAGCATGCAGGCAATGGTCAGCATCGCGAGCTTGAGCTGCTTGAACGTATCGACGTAGGTCTTCACGACCTTCCGCGGGCGCACGCGGAGCACGACCGCCGTCGCGAGCGTGGCGAGGAAGCACGCCGTGCCCGATGCGCTCAGCCAGTTCAGCTCGTAGAGGGCCGCATAGGGCCCGGCCTTCCCGACGACGGGCGGGACGCGCTCGATCAGGTTGTGCAGCCCCGGCACTGCCAGGCGCGTGGCCACCGGCGGGTTCTCGGTCCCGGGAACCGTCGTCCACGAGCTGGGAACGAACCCGTTCGCCCACTGGTTGATCCTGTGCTTGATCGCGGTCTCGCCCCACACGAGCACGAAAACCACAAGCATCAGGTACGGGACCCACGCCGTCATGACGGCACCCGGGCCGTGCCGTTTCGCCGTCGTTGCGGCCGGGGTGTCGCCTTCGAGGCGCATGATGTTCTTCGGCGACCACAGCTTGAGCACGACCACCATGACGACGATGCACGTGAGCGAGCTCAGGATGTCGGTCAGCTCGGG